>NZ_JAKUFR010000034.1:0-49958 GCF_022663555.1 Bacillus cereus group sp. BfR-BA-01381 | reverse complement strand
CTGATTCTACAGTCATTTCTTTTTGTGTTTCTATCGTTTTTGGATCTCGATAAACTGTTTCTGTAGTCATTCTTTTTTGTGTTTCCATCGTTTTTGGACCTCCTTAATACTCCAACACTTCCCTTTTAGTGACACCACTGATAATTGCAGATAATGCGAATGAGAATAAGAAAATGACCACCCCAATAGCCATACCGTAACCGTAAGAAGAATTCGTGTAAGCCTGCTTATACATGTAGCTTAAAAACACTTCCGTCGATCCATCAGGTCCGCCGCCAGTCATTGCTTGAACGAGAAGAAAACTTAAATTAATCGTACTAATAACAAAGAAAGTTAACGTCGTCCGAATGTTGTTCCAAATTAACGGTAAAGTAATACTAAAAAATTGTCTGAACCGTCCAGCACCTTCCAAAGCAGATGCTTCATAAAAACTTTCCGGGATACTTGCCATTGCCGCCATATACATGACCATATAGTAACCAATCGCTTGCCAAATGAGTGCCCCTCCAATGCTGTAAATGGCAATTTTTTGATTTCCGAGCCACATCTTTTGTAGATGTTCCAGGTTAAATAAAGCAAGTAAATTATTTAACAACCCTGTAGTTGGGTCATAAACTGCAGAAAATATTCCCGCGATAACTACAACCGATAAAATATTAGGGATATAAAAAATAATTCGAAAGAAGCTTTTTCCTTTTATTTTTTCTCTTGTTAACAAAGTGGCAAACAAAATCGCCATCACCATCGTGATGAGTGTGACGATAACAATCAAGACTATACTGTTTTGGAGAGACCGAAAGAAGTTCATATCATTCCATAAAATCTTGAAGTTTTCGAGCCCAACAAATACCTTATTATTAGAAAATCCTCCCCACTTATATAAGGACATCCTGAATACCTCAATCGTAGGAACAATCATAAAAATGGCTAACAGGATTAGTGCTGGTGCAGTACAAACAAAAATAAAAATTCTTTTTTCTGTCTTCTTATTCATGCCATCACCTCAGTTAATAAGTACAACGGTGAGACTAGGCGACTCACCATTGTACATAGTGAAAACGAATTTATTTTAATGCAGACCGTAATTGGTCACTCACTTTTTCAACAGAGCTTTGCCAATCTTTCACCTTTTTATCACCAGAAACAACACTGTCAATCGTTCTAAATAATGTATCTGGCATACTTACACCTTCAACAGCTTTCGTTGCAGCAAATCCACCTATTCCCACTTTCACTCCATTATCATAGATACTATAGAATGATTTATTTTCACCTGTCAGTTTATTAGAAAGGCCTTTGATAGGCTGGATCGCACTCGACTCAGCAAAAATTTCAGCTGCCTTATCCGAATAAACAAACGTCATGAAATCTTTAGCAAGTTGTTTATTTTTAGCTGCTGATGGAATCCACATTTGTTCAAAGAAAGTAAATGCATAACGGTCGCTATTAGCATCAATTGTCGGTAAAGCCATCATGCCCCATTCAAACCCTTTAGATCGAGGAGCTTCTTTCATTTCACCAACTACCCACGTACCATTTGGCATAAACAAAGCTTTGTTATCGAGAATCAACTGTTGATTTTTCTTGTAGTCTTTATCATTTGCATTCGCAACAGTAGTTGGTTCTGTATATTTTGCTAATTTTCCGATAATTTCAAAAGATTTTGTTGCTTCAGAAGTTTCCCAAACACCATCTGTATATTTCATAGCTTTATTAAATAACTCAGGCCCGCCCACCCCTAGTAGTAAAGAGTAGAAGAATGTATCAAAGTAGCCTGTAGTAGGGTAAGTAAATAATGAAATCCCTTCTGCTTTCACTTTATCTCCTAAAGCCCACATTTCGTCCCAAGTCTTCGGCACTTCCCAACCTTTTTCTTTAAATAAACTAGCATTATAAAATAATCCAGTTGGACTATAGAACATCGGTGCCATATAAATGTTACCGTCATTATAAGGATTAGTTGCAGGTGTACCAGTAAGCCCTGGTACTAACTTATCTTTGACTTTAACATCTTCACCATAAACATTTTTATCAAAAACATCAGTAATGTCTTCTAATGCTTTATCTTTAATCAAAGTTTCTGTTAGCGCCTGTTTTCTCCCGGTTGCCAACAACACAACATCCGGATACTTTCCTGCTTTCATATTTGAGCCTATGACATCCTCAAGATTTTTGTCCACTGTCAATTTAACATCAACTTTTGGATTAGCAGCTTCATATGCGTCAATCACTTTGCTCCACATCTCTTTACCATAAGCCGATTCAAGTGTTGCCACATGAAGGGTTTGTTTTTCACTGGAGCCTTTACCATCCTTAGCGTTATCAACTTTTGTAGTATTACCTTGGCAAGCTATTAAACTAAAAGATAACAAAGCTGTCATCCCAGACAACAATAACTTTTTTTTCATCTCTATTTACCCCCATCTCCTAATCTTCCTTTCATAATTAAAGAATACAAAACAGATAACGCTTTCACAATAAACATCTTGTTCTGTTTTTTAGATATCTTGCTTTTTACTGAATATCCCACTAAAATCTTTATAAAATAGATAAAAAGTCTACGAAGGAGGGATTCATTTGTCCAATGAAGTATATGAGATTCCACAATTTCAACGAAACCATCTTCCAGTAAAACTTCTTTATATAACAAAATCAAAATACGATAAAGATTGGCATAGCACCATTCACGCTCATCACTTTACAGAGCTATTGTATATTACTAAGGGCAAAGGAACTTTTATATTTTACAAAGAAGAAATCCCTGTCCAAGAACACAATTTGATTATCATTAATCCAAATATCGAGCACACGGAAAAGTCTGATACGGATTACCCGCTTGAATACATCGCACTTGGTATTCAAGGTCTGTCTTTTTCATCTTTAGAAAATCCTAGCCCAGTCACTATCCATAATTATAGCCAGGATCAAAAAAACTTTCTCTTCTATCTTCAGCAATTGGTGGAGGAAGTGGAAAACCACCAAGAAGATTATGACTTAATTATACAAAATATTCTGGAAATTTTACTACTTAAGATGATGAGAAAAAAATCTTTTAATGTAGAGAAAACATCTACTCAAAAAATTAATAAAGATATTGAATTTATTAAAAACTATATTAAGCAGCATTTTCACGAAAATATTAGCCTAGATACATTAGCAAGCATTAGTCATATTAATAAATATTATCTATCCCATTCCTTTAGGAAATTCGTCGGTGTGTCGCCTATTGAATATTTAATTCAAACTCGTATTAGAGAAAGTAAAATTTTGCTAGAAACTACTAATTATTCGATTTCTAATATTTCAACCATTACCGGTTTTTCTTCCCAATCATTCTTTGCACAATCATTTAAACGAGAAACAAATCTATCTCCTTCACAATACAGAAACGCTATAAATACTAGCAAAAATAAACTAGATTCTAGTGCAAAAATTTAAAGATACATGCAATGAACCTATACTTCTTTAATGTATTGTTACTATTATTTTGGAAAGAGAGTGTTCCTATGATTCAACAATTAAAAACATATTATGGTGAGGATATAAAAATTAATGAAGCTGTGTTGTCAGAAGATTATAGCTGGTTTTTAGTTGAAGGAAACAAAGTCGGAATCCGAAAAATTCGATTACATCAAAGGGAACATCAATTGCTTTCATCCATCTTAACACCCATTCATACTGATACGTTTTATAAAACAGAAAAAGAAAAATCGTGGTATGAAGCATTATACAGAAATAACAACATCCCTATACGGTCCGTTCGTTTTTTACACTTTTTCACAACACAATCTATTGTAGAAAGAGAAGAATTTCAAGATGCTTTACAGTCTATGTTTTCTTTTACTACTACAATGATATGGGAAACCTCGCAAGCTGGTGTTCTCATCTTAGAAGAAAACATAACGGAATCTGTATTGCAAACAGCCTTAGATACACTAGAAACAGATTTTTTTATATCCCTATCCTTCTTTGTTGGAAGACGTTATACGCAAACAGCTGAATTTACTTACCTGTATCAATGGGAACGAACATTATTTTCTGTTCTTTCTCCCTATTTATCAAAAAAAATTACATACATTGAACAACTGCTCCCTTATCAATTAATGATTTCATTACCGAAAGAAGAAAGAGGAAAATATACGCATCAATTATTGGCACATATTTCAAATGATAAAGAACTAATAGATAGCGTTAAAGTATTCTTCCAATGTAACTTAAATGTCTCTCTTGCAGCTAAACAATTATATTTACATCGTAATACTTTGCAGTATCGAATTGATAAATTCATTGAAAAAACAGGAATTAATATTAAAACTTTTGAAGGTGCAGTAACAGTTTATATGGCATTTCTTTCTTTAGATATCTCATGAAAGACGATACAATATTCATTTCCCTTATATCATCATCGTTTTATAGTATCTTGTGTGGTTCGGAAACTCTATTAACTTGTTTTTCTACGAAAAAAAGGATACTTTCTTCCCATATCTATAGATGAACTTAAGTTCTACAGAAGCTTTCTCATATCTTAAATATGTAAACTTGCATAAAAGCTCCTCATTCTTTTGTGCACAATGCCAATTTACTTACGCTTTTAATAATCTTATAATTCTATTAATTACAAAAAAGGAGTGGATATTTATGGCGGAACTTGTATTAGATCATATTTTTAAAGTGTATGATAATAAAATCACTGCCGTTTCTGACTTTAACTTACATATTGAAGATAAAGAGTTTATTGTATTTGTCGGTCCTTCTGGGTGCGGAAAATCAACAACTCTACGTATGATTGCAGGTCTAGAAGACATTTCTGATGGTTCGTTTTATATTGATGGAGATCGTATGAATGATGTCGCTCCAAAAGATCGCAACATTGCAATGGTATTTCAAAATTACGCACTCTACCCGCATATGACTGTTTATGATAATATGGCATTTGGCCTGAAACTACGTAAACTTCCAAAAGATGAAATTAATCGTCGAGTAACGGAAGCGGCGAAAATCTTAGGACTAGAAGATTACTTACAACGCAAACCAAAGGCATTATCAGGTGGACAACGCCAACGGGTTGCACTAGGAAGAGCTATAGTCCGTGATGCAAAAGTATTTTTAATGGACGAACCTCTATCAAATTTAGACGCAAAGTTACGCGTAAGCATGCGATCAGAAATTTCTAAACTTCACCGCCGTTTAAATACGACCACTATATATGTGACACATGATCAAACAGAAGCAATGACAATGGCATCACGCCTTGTTGTTATGAAAGATGGGCTCATCCAGCAAGTTGGAACTCCAAAAGAGGTATATGATACTCCTGAGAACATATTTGTTGGCGGATTCATTGGTTCTCCAGCTATGAATTTCTTTACCGGTACATTACAAGATAGCTATTTTCACATGGAAAATATCCGCTTCAAAGTACCAGATGGTCAACTAAAGACATTAAAGCAAAAAGGGTATAATGGAAAAAAAATCATACTCGGTATTCGTCCTGAAGACATTCATGATGAACCTATCGTTCTTCAATCTTCTCCTGAATCCACAGTCGAAATTACAGTAGAAGTCGCTGAATTATTAGGTGCTGAAACGATGATTCATGGAAAACTTTCAAACCAAAACTTTATTGCGCGAATTAACGCTCGTTCCGAGATTAAAACTAACGATACACTTCCATTAGCTTTTAGTTTAGCGAAAGCACACTTTTTTGATATCACTACCGAGCAAAGAATACGAAATAATTAACGAATGTCTAAAAAAATCCCGATAGAATTGTCCCGTAAGTAACTCAATCTTTCCATTTTATTGTATGCATAACTTCTACTTCAAAAAAATAGATGTAGCTACGACAAACATTTCTTGAAAAAGAATTCAAGACTAGATTCCACGATATATGCGACAGAACCATACTAAAAAACATCTCATATGAATATGAAATGTTTTTTAGTATTTTCTATTCTTTTAATAAATCTAATAAACCATTCCCTTCAGATGTACGTTCATATCCTAAAGGTACAGTTCTTTTAATAAGTTGTGCATATATTTCTGGTTCTGATAACTTTCTACCATATTCCCTTTCACACTGCTTTATGAGCAATGCCAGTGCTCCAGCGACATGCGGTGTCGCCATAGAAGTACCACTTAATACCGCATATTTCCCTTCAGGATACGTAGATAATATTTCATCGCCTGGCGCCACTAAATCAATTTCTTGATTTGAATTACTAAAACATGCGATTTTCCGATCTAAATTGACAGCGCCGACTTCAATTACTTCTGAGTATGCACCTGGGAAATCTAGTTCCTCCGTGTTATCATTACAATCTCCATTATTCCCAGCAGCACATACGACGAGAACATCTTGCTTTACCGCATTTTGAATTGCTTCATGTAATTCCGGAACGTCTTGCGGGCCACCAAGTGACATGGAAATGACTCTAACTCTTTCTTTATTAGGCCCTCTCCAATTTACAGCATAATGAATCGCCTCAATAATTTGCTCATAACTTCCAGAACCATCCCCTGCTAAAACCTTTAACACTAGCATTTTAGCAAGTGGTGCCACTCCTAAAACACCGATTCCATTTTCAGTCGCTGCAATTGTCCCCGCTACATGAGTACCGTGTCCGTTATTATCAAGATAAATATTTGGATCTCCTTCGTAATCTTTCGTGAAATTTCTTCCGCCGATAATACGATCCTTTAAATCTATATGATTCGTATCACACCCTGTATCTAATACGGCAACGACAATATCTTTTCCTTTCGCACTCTTCTCCCATACTTGCGGAGCGTGAATGAGTTGTACACCTGGCGGAATTTCATTTACTTGTTCAACCACCTTATCTACTGTAAAAGGAATCAATTGTATACCTTTTTGTTTATTCGCTGTACTACTATTCATCGTAATCCCTCCTGAAAATATATTATTTTCATTTCAGACCACTTTTGAAAACACTTACATTTAACATTCGTTTTATGTGTTTCGTTTTCCTTCCTTAAAAATGTTTCTCAATAAAGCTTACGAATTTTATACTACTCTTTTATCCCGCTTTAATAGGCCGCCCGATCGGTGAGGGCTGATAATCAGTGGGGATAAAGAACCCCCCGCTGATTAAAGTTTCACTTTATTTATCTCGTAATTTTTAGACACGAAAAATTACGAGATAAATAAAAGGACCAATTGAATGGTCCTTTTATAGTTTTTAAAGAATGATATGGAATTTTAAAAATAATTTAAATTAAGACTAAACCTCACTCTTGTTTAAAAACTTTTCTATTTCTTTTATTAAATATTTCGCTCCATCTATACTAACAGTAATGTTTCCATTTGCTAATGATATGTTTTGATTTGAAACATCACCTGTTATTTGACAAGCATTGTAAGGTTGATATTTTTGTAAAATGACTTTGTCTTCTTCTACGAAAATTTCAAGCGGTGATTTGATTTGTATTCCCAATACATCACGTAATTCTTTAGGAATTACAATTCGTCCTAATTCGTCTACTTTTCGAATAACTCCTGTTGCTTTCATATTACTTCCTCCCTTACTTTTTATTAATTTTTTCACCTCGCTTTTTCCATTTTATCACTTTTTGGTAATACCTGCCTCTTTTTAGAAAATTTTGTACTCAAGTTAAAAAAACACATTTAACGAATACGTAATCTCTCCTTCAATTGTTTTAAATAACGAGATCGAATCAGTAAAAAATATACAACTTGAATTCCTATGAAAATACTTAATACAATCGCATTTTCTTTAAATAATGAGTACTCAAACATCTGTCCGAGTGCAGTTAACGCTACTGCCCCATGTAATGTTGCAACACCTATTGGAACGAAGAATAAAAGTCCCAATCGAATTGTAACTACTTTCGATAATTCTCCACTTGTTAAGCCTACTTTTCGAATCATTTCAAACAAACGAGTATCATCCTCCAAGTCAGAAAACAAACGGAAATAAAGGAAGCTTCCTGCACATACGAAAAATACAATCCCAATAAAGAAACCTACAAACAGAATTGGTCCTGCAATTTGTAAACTTTGGTTTTGTTCGTACTCTTCTGCACTAAACGTTGTATGTTCTTCATAAGGATTCATCTGATGCGTTAGTTCTTTACCAACCTCAACTTCATCTTTCGTTCCTTCTGTTTTGTACACATAATCTTTTTCCTCTTTAAATCCATCTTGTAATACATCATACTGATTGTTAGAGATTACATAAACGTTACCTCTTATTATTTTACTTAATGAAGAAGTAGTAACTTTTTTCACTTTTAATGGTTCATTCAAATGCGGTAACGTAATTTCTTTTCTTTCTTTCATCGGTGGTCCTGGTATATCGACTGCTAAAAATAGAGCTTCTTTATTTGCAACAGTTTGAAATGGTTCTCCTGTTAATTTCGCATATTTTTCATAATCTGATTCTTTTATAAAAACGGCACTGCTTAATGACTGCTCCTCCGCCTTTTTCGTTGAAACACTCGTTTTAGAAGCTACTATATTATGTTTCTTTAATCCTTCGTCAATCATTTTCAAATGCTGTGATTCATTACTATTTCCTTGCTTAGAATGATAGTGAAACGCAATTGGTCTCTCCATAATCGCCTTTGTCATTGATGTAAAGCCAACTAATGTACCTATTGCTGAAAATGCTACAGTTGAAATTATGGTTACAATAAAGAACATTCTTGCGTTATCTCTCATACGGTAAGCTAAATCGGACAACGTAATAATATTTGTCTGTGTCCAATAGAAACGTTTACTTTTTTTACACAGTCTAATAATAAAGACACTCAACTGCTTATACAGCAAATACGTACCAATAATGACTACCGTTGTAACAGGAATCATCATGATAAATACCATTGCACCGTGTGACATAAGTGCTCCCGCATATCCCACACTAAGCAATATGACTGCTAATATAGAAGAAATAATGGATGCTTTCGGTTCCGGCTTCGCTTCTGCTGATCCTCTAAACAATTTCATAATTTTATTCTTTCGAATCATTCCTGCACTAAACAATGAAATGATCATAAATAATACGAAAAACATAATACTCGTTACAACAATGGCTTTCATTGGAATGTAATAAGGTAAGGAAATATCTAACTTTAATATCATGGGAGCTACAAACATTAATACTCCAGAAAATAACATTCCTGCAAGAATCCCAAAAATAATTGCCCCTATCCCAATCATAATATTTTCAAAAAAGATCAGACGCTTTAATTGATATTTTGTCATACCTAACATCATTAAAATCCCTAATTCACGCTTTCTCGTTTTTAAAAACATTCCCATTGAATATAAAATAAAGAAAAACGTAAATAAGTAAATAATGGACTGTGCAAAAGACATACTTACAAATACGTACCGGCCTAATTTTCCAGCACTTAACGCCGGATGAAACGCGAAAAATGAATAAACAAAAAAAGCCATAATAGCAAATGCACTACTTAAAAAATATGCTGAATATGTTCTTCTATTTCGCGTCACATTCCGATATGCGAGTTCTCTAATGTTCATATTACTTCTCCGCCCTTCTACTAACTATGTTCTTATATTAGTAAAATGCGGAAATAGCTTCCATCGATTCAAATGACAAAAACCTTACATTATTGAAAGGTTTCAAAAAAATTGCTTAAACGATGCAGTTTCATTATAATGACTACATTCATATTCATACACACATCCTATTGTATATTCGTTAATTTTGCGAAATAATAAAGGATAGAAGTATGTACCAATATACATATAAACTTATTTACCGCTTTAATATGAATAGGAGGAAAACATAATGACATTGCAAGAACAGATTATGAAAGCATTACACGTTCAACCTGTAATTGATCCGAAAGCAGAAATCCGTAAACGTGTTGATTTCTTAAAAGATTATGTAAAAAAAACAGGTGCGAAAGGATTTGTACTTGGAATTAGTGGCGGACAAGACTCTACATTAGCGGGACGTTTAGCCCAGCTTGCAGTTGAAGAAATTCGTAATGAAGGTGGTAATGCAACATTTATCGCCGTGCGTCTTCCTTATAAAGTACAAAAAGATGAAGATGATGCACAATTAGCATTACAATTCATTCAAGCAGATCAATCTGTTGCATTTGATATTGCTTCAACTGTTGATGCTTTTTCAAATCAATATGAAAACTTATTAGGTGAATCATTAACAGATTTCAATAAAGGCAACGTGAAAGCACGTATCCGCATGGTTACACAATATGCAATCGGTGGACAAAAAGGGCTACTTGTTATCGGAACAGATCACGCTGCAGAAGCTGTAACAGGGTTCTTTACAAAATTCGGAGATGGTGGTGCAGATTTATTACCATTAACGGGATTAACGAAGCGCCAAGGACGCGCGTTATTACAAGAGTTAGGTGCAGACGAGCGACTGTACTTAAAAATGCCAACAGCTGATTTATTAGATGAAAAACCAGGTCAAGCTGATGAAACAGAGTTAGGTATTACATACGATCAACTTGATGACTATTTAGAAGGTAAAGCAGTTCCAACTGACGTTGCAGAAAAAATTGAAAAACGTTACACAGTGAGCGAACATAAGAGACAAGTTCCAGCATCTATGTTTGATGATTGGTGGAAGTAAGTAAAACATAAAAAAGAAGCTAATCTCATTTAGCTTCTTTTTTATATGTTAACGATATACCCCTACTCTTTTCTCCAATAAATCTTGCAAGCAATCTTCATGCTGTTTACAAAATAACGGTGGCATGTCGTCTAACGGGAAAAACTGCAAATCCAACGTTTCATCACCGTCTGCTCTTTTCTCTCCTCCAACAATTGAGCATGAAAAGACTATCACAATTGACTGAGCTCTGTCTCCATTTGGATATGATTGAAAATATTTTGTATACACTCCAATAAGCTCATTTATTTCTACATCATACCCGGTTTCTTCTTTTATTTCTCGAATTGCGGTTTCTGCAGCCGATTCTCCAATTTCCATTGCCCCGCCAGGAAAGCCCCAGGCGTTAAAGTCTCCTCTTTTTTGCAGTAATACTTCTCCTTCTTTATTAAATACACAACCACCGGCAAAGTTTAAGAAAACATAATCATGCCCTACTTTTTCACGTAATTCTTTTATATAATTGGCCATTCTCTTTCCCCTTTTCATACTTCTTCTATCACTATTTCTTATCTTTTTCAAGCAATTCAATAATTCGATCTAGCTTCTGGTTCATATTAATCGCGTGGTGTTTCTTTGCAGCACCGCTTTGTAATACTCTTCTAATAAACAAAGTAAATGATATGAAAAACAAAACGATAAGTCCGATTACTAAACAAGTATATATCAATGTAAATATATTACTTTCGAAGAAGTTCATTCAGCATTCACATCCTCTCTTTGTTATTTTATCACATAATTCCCAATATTTTAAAGTAATAAACAAATATAAAAAGAGCACCTTTTACAGATGCTCTTTTTCATTACTTAATACGTAAATGTAATTGTCGCTAATGAATAATCTGCCATCGCACTATATGGTGCTACTTGATAAGATACACGCTTTGCACCTTTTGGCCAATTTATTTCATTTAACACTTTCTTTATATCTTGCATTGTTCCATCCATAGATTGCTTATATCGTACTTCTACCTTTTCTGGCTTAGAAGCGAATTGTTGCTGTAATTTCTTCTTAAACTCACTATAATTCTCTGCTCCGTATTGTGTAGACATATATTTTAAATTTGTTTCTTTTAACATTTGTTCATACGCCGCATTCTTTGAACTACCCGTTTTTATCTTGTTTGTTAATTCATTAAAATAACTTGTAGTTGCTGCTGGATATTTACTACGATCCCAGTCGTGATCTTTACTTAATTGCTCATCAGACATATTAAAATATGAATATGTTACGCGCCCAGCTTTATCCGGTACCGGATCATCGAATGTAGTATCAAGATGATACCATTTGTTTTCAATGTTTACTAAATTCCATGCGTGAGCTTGTCCATTTCCTGTACCTGTTACAATATGGTTTTGAATACCCGCTTCTTTTAGCAATTCATATGTTAATAACGTATATCCTTGGCAAACGGCAGAACGATTCGCTAACGCTTCATATGCTGTATATGCCCCATAAGACGTATCATACGATACATGTTTTACAACGTAATCATGAATAGCTTTTACTTTCTCATGCTCATCCATTCCTGGTTTTACAATCGAGCCTATAATCGCTTTCACCTGAGATTTTACATATTGTGTTTGCTCTTTTGATTCACGGTACTTAACTTGCAGTGTAAACGTATAGTTTCCTGGTAGCCCTTTAATAGAATATTTAGTAGAGGCTACATTATATTTTACATACTCGTCTGCATCTACAATTTTATTAAACTCGCCATACAATTGGTCCATCACATTTCTAGCATTTCTATCTTTCGTTTTATATGTGATTGTAATATTTTCTTCTCGATTATCAACCTGTTTTTTTAATTCTTTTCTAAAATCATTTAACAACTTTGCATCTGATTGTGATGTCGCTACAGTTGAATTCGTAGCTGCATAAGATACAGATGAAGCCTGTAAGCCTCCCATTACTATCGTTGAACAAAGTGCGGCAGCTGTCACATACTTACTTGTCTTTCCCATCATGTCACTCCTTACATTCTATAACTATACGAAAAAGTATCGTATAGTTTCAGAGTATACAATACTTTTTCGTATAGGTCATATGAGATTATGCATATTTAACATTGTAAAAAGGCTGTTCTTTTTATAAGAACAACCTTCTTCCTTAACAAGTTTGTAATACACAACATGCATTTTCAAAACGTCGATTTTTCAAGTCTTCATTTCCAATGCAGAAATAAAGCATCCCTAAATCTCCCCACATCATATTACAATTTTTAGTATCTGAGTCAATTTGGAATAAAAGCGTCATTTGCTGTGGGTCTATTTCCATATACTGTCCAGTTTCGTACAATACCTCATCTTGTACAGAAAATGGCTCACCAAATATTTGATGGTTATCGTAGTTATCTGGGATTAGCTCTTCAAGTAATTGTAAGAAACGATCTGAATCATCCTCATCTTCAATGAAAAGCTCTGGCAATTTATATGTCAGTTCAAAAGTAGTCGCACACTGGTTATAATTCGTTTGCAATTCATCCGCTCTCCGTAATTGCTCAACAGGAACATCATAATAAAACACACGTCCCGCTTCGGTTGGATTCACATCTTCTTCAAAGTAATTTTCAACGCTAAAGAAATATAACATCCCTGTCTTAGGAAGATCATGAACCATACCAACATTTTGTAAATCCTTTAAATTAAATTGTGCAATAAACTGTAACGGATTTCCTTTATGCGTTGGATATTCAAATGTAAATGGCAAGTCAGGAACCCCTCCCATTTTCGAACTACCTATCGCTACTGTTTCCTCCTGCTTTGGCACAACTTTTATACAAGGAAATACAGTATTCATAAGTTCCTCTTTTAAATGCGTCAGCCCATATTTATCAATTAATACTTCAATTTGTTTATTCATACATTCTCCTTATATTTACATACTTATTTATATCATCGCACAAAAATTATACTCCATTCTTTATAAAAACAACAAGCCTCCGAAAAAACGGGCTCTTCCTTCATACGCGAACAAGTTTAAAAAAGCATAGTATACATTGTTCCTACAAACACGATAGTTCATTATTTCTTCCAGTACATTTTCCCCTCGTTCATTTTTATTTTTAATATAAGGAGGAATTCCACATGGGTTACGGATATAGTTGCGGCGGTTACGGTTACGGCGGTTACGGCGGTAGTTGTGGTGGATGTGGTTATGGAGGTTTCGCTTTATTAATCGTTTTATTCATCCTTCTAATCATCATCGGAGCTAGCTGTTGGGGCGGCTTTGTAGGCTGCTAGTAAATTTAAAAACTATTGTAAAAAAGCACGTACAATACGTGCTTTTTTGCCATTTTCAAATTTTTTATGTGAAAGGAAGTATGCTTTATGAAGATTGATGGTGTTTTTGAAGGAGGCGGTGTACGCGGAATTGCGCATGTAGGGGCAATTTGCGCGTTAGCTGAAAAAGGCTATGAATGGGAACGTGTAGCTGGAACATCAGCTGGTTCGATTATCGCTGCGCTCCTAGCAGCAGGATACTCTTGCTCAGAGCTAAAAACGATTATAACAAATATTGATTATAATAAATTTACGAAGAAAACCTTTATTGACAGAATCCCATTTATCGGAAAAGGATTAAGCGCATGGACTACTCTTGGTATTTACTCTAATATTTTTATAGAAGAATGGATTGAAGAATTACTGCGAAAAAAAGGAGTTCACTTATTTACAGATTTACCTGATTTAAATAAGCTTAAAATTATCGCTTCTGATATAAGTAATGGTAAAATGGTTATCTTTCCCGATGACTTACCAAACTACGGATTTTTAAATTATCGCTTCTCTATTGCTAAAGCTGTAAGAATGAGTAGTACAATCCCCTTCTTTTTTGAACCGGTAAAATGGAGAACCCCAAAATGGAAGCAACCTTGTTATATGGTTGACGGAGGAATTTTAAGCAATTATCCAATTTGGATTTTCGACTCTCCTACCTCTCCCCGCTGGCCGACTTTTGGGTTTCATTTCGTAAAAGATGAGATTCAAGCTGACCCAGCCCACTACAACGAGCCTATCTCCATGTTCAAAGGACTTTTTAAAACAATGATGCAAGCCCATGATTTACGTCATTTAGACAAGGAATCAAAAGCAAGAACAATTACAATCCCAACAGGGTCCATTACTAGTACAAACTTTGAGTTAACAATGGAAGAAAAAGAGTGGCTATACAATTCTGGTTATAACGCCGCAAATAAGTTTTTACAATCGTGGAACTTCAGACAATATATTGATAACTATAGAAACGGAAATCAGGATCGAAAATCAAATCGTTATTTCCGTCAACTTGACTCATAATATTATTATCTTTTATACGAGAACACGTAACGCTTTCAAAAAATAAGCCTAGTAATAATATATTACTAAGCTTATTTACTTTCTGCATCATTATTATACGTTGTTTAAGGATAAGTTAACCCTTCTGCTTCCTCTGCAGTAATAACGGTGTATCGATTTCCCGTTCGTAATCCTAACAATTCTGCTTTTTCAATTGCTTCCTGCTTCGTCTCCGCATAAGCAGCTAAATATTTTTTTCCATTGATAATTTGACAAATTACATATTGTTTCATTATATTCTCCTCTTACTTTTTCATTAAACGTACAAGTTTTTTTATCCCCATTTCAATTTCTTCTAACGTTGCGTATGAATATGATAGACGCAAAAATTGATTTGCATTTCTATCATACAAAGTACCTGGATTTAATAAAACCTTTTCTTTCAAAGCTTTATCAAATAAGCTACGATTTGAAACGGAGATATTCATATGTAACCAAATATAAAAACCACCTGCTGGTTCATACCAAGTTGCTATATCATGGCAATATTTCTCTAACATTTGTAACATAAAATCTCTGCGTTTTTTCAACTTAGTTCTTACAAACTGTAAATGTTCATCATACGATCCATTTGTAAACCATTCCGCTGCAATTTGCTGGGATATAGAACTCGATCCATAATCTGTTTGCATTTTTATGTCTGCCAATCTTTGAATAACAGGCTCAGATCCAACAATCCATCCAATTCTTAATCCTGGACTAATAACTTTAGACATACTCCCGATATGTAGTACAATTCCATTTTTATCATATGCTTTTAAAGGCTTTGAAACTGGCTCATCAAACCATAAGTCTTGATACACTGCGTCCTCTATAATTGGCAACCCAATTTCATTACATATTTCCATCACTTCTATTCGTTTCTTCGTATTCATACTAAAGTTCGTCGGATTATGATAAGACGGGATTGTATATAAAATAGATGCATTAAATTGTTTCTTATATTTCGAAATATATGATGTATGTAAACCATTCTCATCCATTGGTATTCCAATGAGACGCATTCCTGCGGATTGAAAAACATTAAGCGAATATAAATAGGATGGTTTTTCTAATAAGATGGATGCCCCTTTTGGAAGAAGCCCCATAGAAATAAGTTGCAAAGCTTGAATTGCTCCTGAAACAATTAATATAGAATCAGGCGTTACATATATACCATGTCCTTTTAAATAGTCTGCAACCTTCTTCCTTAAAGAGAGATTTCCTTTCGGCTCTTCATAGCCAAGTATCATCTTGGATCCTAAAAGTTTATTTATAATATCTCTCATCTTTTTTTCAGGTAAAAGACTTGGCGCGAGCTCACCTGTTCCTAAACGAATTACATGCGGATCAAATTCAGCTTGATTTATTTCTTGAATAGCAGGCAGATTCGGATAATGAAGTCCTGTTTCTACATAAGACTGCCAATTAGGCGGGGGTGCGTATGTGGAGGCATTCACATTATTATTTACAACAATTGTTCCTTTCCTGCCATTCCCTTCAATGTACCCCTTGGCAACTAGTTCATCGAAAGCCATTACAATTGTGCTTCGATTCACACCAAATGTATATGCCAATTCTCTTTGTGAAGGTAATTTCGTTCCAACAGTCCATTCTCCATTAACGATTCTTTCTTTTATATACATTTCTATTTGTTTGTATAGAGGCGTCGCTAGAGACATATTCGGTTTCCAAACGATTCTTTCCATCATATCACCTTACATTCTTTTTGGTTGGTAACCTCCCCAACCATATGGATGGATACAAATTTTCATTTCTTCTATACAATATACACTATCATAATGAATTTAAATAGGAGGTAATATGATGGGTGAAGCAATTATTCATGGTATCATTCTTGCATTTGGTCTTATTATTCCGTTAGGCGTCCAAAATGTTTTCGTTTTTAACCAAGGTGCGAGCCAACCAAACATTTGGAGGGCAGCCCCTGTCGTATTAACTGCCTCTATATGTGATACGTTACTCATATTGATAGCGGTACAAGGTGTTTCCCTTGTACTCCTTACTTTTTCTTGGCTAACTAACTCGTTATATATAATTGGATTTTTCTTTCTCCTATACATGGGCTTTGTTATTTGGAGAAGTAACCCTTCCAACGATGTAAAACAAGAAAAAAGTATGCCCTTAAAAAAGCAAATCCTTTTCGCCGCATCGGTTTCGTTATTAAATCCACATGCAATTTTAGATACGATCGGTGTAATTGGAACCAATTCTATTCAATACATAGGAAATGAAAAATGGGCTTTCACACTTGCAACTATTATCGTTTCTTGGATTTGGTTTATAAGCTTAGCTTTAGCGGGGAAATTTCTAAAAAGGCTAGACTCAACCGGAAAGACAATCGTATTATTAAATAAATTTTCTGGTCTCATCATATGGAGTGTTGCACTTTATATGTTAAAACAAGTTATTTATTCCTAATGAACGAAAGAGAATTGCATGTTACTGAAAACATCATGCAATTCTCTTACAAATTATGAAGTAGGTTCTGGTTTCTTTTTTACGTTCTTTGCATCTTTTGCTGGTTTAATCCAAATGATTGCTATAGCAGCACCGATCCCAGCGAATATACTTGTTAAATAAAATACTTCATGGTCAGCACCTTTCATGAAAAAAGAGTATAGAGGTGGTCCAGCTGCTACACCGATAAAGCGCATTGAACTATAAAATGACGTAACCGTTCCCCTTTGCTCCTTTTCAATTCCTTGTGTAATTAAAGCATCTAAACATGGGAGCGCCATACCAATTCCTATCCCCATAATAACGAGACAAAGAAGTAGTAAATAAATCCCTTTTATAAATAAAGGAATGATGACTGATGCAGCTGCCATTAAAAAACCAATATAAATACACTTCTTCATCACATTTTGATTATCTCCGATTTTTTTACCAGCCATATAGGAACTAATTGACAGTACAAGTAATGGGATCGCAAGCACACACCCTTTCCATATACCATGAATGTCATACTTTGATTCCAGTATAGTTGACAAATAAAAGAGAATTCCGAATAAAATAAGCATAATAATTGCACCTAATGCAAAAATGGCAATTAACCATCTTCCTTTTTCACCAAACGTAGTAAGAATTGATTTTATAAACTCTTTAAGTGGTGGTACTTCTCCTTCTTGTTTCTTTGCCTTTACTAGAACAAGTAATAAAACAATTGATACTACGCATAAAACTGGAATCGCCCAAAAGGGTAAGAACCATACAATGGCAGCAAGAGCAGACCCTAAAATAGGGCTCAGAACTTTCCCAAATGTATTGGATGTTTCTATGATTCCTAAACCTGTACTAACTTGTTTTTCATCCTTGTATAAATCACCAACACACGGTATAACAACTGGCATTGCACCAGCAGCACCAATACCTTGAATCGCTCTACCAATCAATATCCAAGTGTAGGGATTATCCACTTTCCAAGATACCCAACCAGTTATCGCTCCTCCTATAGCCGCAATCAGCAAACTCGGAACCATTACCATCTTTCGTCCCCATCTATCTGATAAATAACCAGCAATCGGTATAAGTAGAATGGCTACGATAGAATAAATTGTAATAATCATGGATACTTGAAATGATGAAATATGTAATTTCTTTTCAATAGTCGGCAGGATTGGGATGAGCATTGAATTCCCTAATGTCATAACAAGTGGAACTGATGCAAGCGCAATTAAACAACAGTTTTCTTTTTTTAACATGTTGGCTTCGAAACCTTTCATCATATATTTCTTACCATATAATAGCCCTGCTGGAACGTAATTTTTCATTCCACCAGGGCTATTACATCTTTACTACTTCCCATTTACAACAAAAGAAATTGGGGGAAATATAGTATTATTTCTATTCTTTGAATCCAGTTCGCAATATATTCATACCAATTAATTGAAAAAAAAAGAAAGGAAGAATCCTTCCTTTCTCCTATAACCTTCTACAATTAGCGAGTATATCCGCCACCAAGTTGTTGTTCTGCCATCGCTACTAGGCGTTTAGTGATTTCACCGCCTACAGAACCGTTTGCACGTGAAGAAGTGTCAGCGCCAAGTTGTACACCAAACTCTTGTGCAATTTCATATTTCATTTGATCTAAAGCCGCTTGTGCTCCATGTGATGCTAATTGATTAGAATTACGATTTCTAGCCATTACCAATCACCTCCTTATTTATATATAAATTGTGTTAAATTTCAATTTAAATACATGGTAATTTTTGGTTATTTATATTTTTAAAAAAGAGTCTCTACAATGAGAGACTCTTAGATCATTTTATCCCGCTTTAATGGGCAGTAAGCCCCCCACTGAAAGGCTTTATCTCAGTGGGAGTAGTTGGCATTAAGAAGTTACTACTTCTAAATTTCTATTTGTTAGTACTTCCATTTCTTCTTTTCATATATCTTTCGCATTATGTCCAAACCATTCGAGTGAAACAAAAGAGGTATACTTTAATTGGTATACCTCTCTCAAACATATACTTTACATAATAATATTATTAATATCTTTCCAACAATACGCTGTCTCTTCCACCTGTAATCTTTCTAAAAATTTTGTATCAATTTTTTCTGGATTAAATTTTTCATAAAACGTTTTAGAAGGGTTATTCGTAACAACCCATACTAAAAGTGATTGCATATCATTTTTTATACATTCAGATAGTAAAGCTTGAAATAACTTTTTTCCTATTTTCATTCCTTGATACTCTTGTAAAAGGTAGATCGCATATAATTCTCCATCACAATTATATGCACCAGTTCTTTCTGCTCCTCCATCGATGAATCCAACTATTTCTCCATTTAACGTCTCTGCTACAAATCTAAATTGATGATTACATTCTTTTTGAAAAATATTTTCCCATTGTTTTTCCCGTTGCTCATATGTTATATTTTCTAAAATCTCGTTAGGGAATATGCCTTTATATGTCGTTTTCCAACTATCAGCGTGGACCTTTGCTATACCTGGTATATCATCTTTTATCGCTCTTCTAATATGTATTTCCATCATTTCTCCCCCCTTGTTATTCACCATTATATCAATTTATTTCCTTAAAAATCCAAATTAAAAAAGAGTAAATTCACTTCACTCTTTTTTATCACCATTATCTACTTTCCACTTCAACTGAAACTACTCGATCAATCTCTTTTAGGGAACTATATAACTCCGTCGTATACAAGTCTTCTGGAGCTAAAATAACCATCTCTAATTGCTGAAATGCTCCACTATCTATATCCTTAATCTTCACGCGTTTTACATGCATTCCTAAATTTTTAATCTGCTTAAATATACCATCTAACTCATGATGCTCTTTTACAGTAATTTTAATAGACAAGTCCTTTTGTCTTAATGAATACGGTCCTGCAATTTTCACAAGTTGCGGAAGTACATTAATTGCTAAAATGATTAAAATCATAGCAACCGTCGCTTGCAGATAAAATCCTGCTCCAATCGCAATACCTAAAGCTGAAGCAGCCCACACCATAGAGGCAGTCGTTAATCCAGAAATAACATCATTACTTCTTCGTAAAATAACACCTGCCCCAAGAAAACCAATTCCACTCACAATTTGAGCAGCTAGACGCATTGGATCCATATTGGTATGCCCTGGAACAGAATATACATGTACAGATTCAATTGAAACCATCGTAATTAAACAACTTGCTACAGAAATAACCATACTTGTTTTCACACCAAGTGGTTTATTCTTTAGTTGCCTATCTATCCCGATGAATAATCCTAAAAAGAGTGCTAAACCTAATTTGAGTAAAAATTCATATGACATATTTCCATTCTCCTTACTTAACAATGTTTCCCTTAGAATAATTCACTATAACTCTTTTATGATATCAATTCCAGTCTTTTCTATTCGTTTAACGTAAAAAACCGAAAAAACATTTGTGACGATGTTTCCCCGGCTTTTTATTACGTTTAAGATTCTTCTTTATTTCTGATCTTTAATCTTAATCTCTGCATCTTTGTAGAATGCTAATTTACTGTCATTATACTCTTTTGTAAAATTGTTAAATTGCTCTTTTGATTTTTGTGCTTCCACAGTTAATTCATTAACAACTTTAACTTTTTCACCAATCTCTTTTAATTTCGTTTCTTTTACTTTTAATTTTTCATACAGTTCTTTTTCAGTCGCCAACGCCTTCGTATAATTTTCATTCATCTTTTGGAATGCATCATAACGGTTTTTATACGACTCTTCTACTGCTTTCGCTTGTTTTTGTAACTTTTTATCTTCAAGCTTCTCTATATTTCCTTGAACAGATTTTGTTTCTTTCTGAGCTTTTTCTAGCATTTCTTTCTCATTTTTCAATGCTTTTTCACGATCATCTACATTTGCAGTAGCTTGCTCTATTTTCTTCATAACAGCGTCATTATGCTCTTTACCTTCTTGTAAAATTTGAGAATATAGTTCTTGGCCTTCCTTCTCTAACTTCTCTAATTTTTTCGCTTCATCAACCAATGATTTTTCTTGTGTCGCCGCTGTTTCAAAAGCTGTATATAAGTTTTCTTCTGGTTTTTCACCAAAACAACCTGTTAATAGTCCGACTGATAGTGCTCCAACTACTGCTACTTTTCCATACTTCAACGTTCATTCCTCCATTACATACGGTTATCATGCCAGAAATTCACTGGGAAGTGATTCTCTTCATGATAAGCTTCAAACTCATAACCCTTTTCTTTTAACCCTTTTAAAATTGCTGGCACAGCAGCAACTGATTGTGGATGAATGTCATGCATTAAAATGACTTCTTGTGGTTTTGTTGCATTTGTTAATACATTTTGAGCAATTTGTGCTGCAGCTGCATCAACTTGCATTTTGTTATATTTCCAGTCTAATGAATCAATTGTCCAATCCCACACTTTAAAGCCGCCTTCTACCACCTTATTTCTAAGATTTTCATTTAATCCAGGCATTGAACCGTATGGTGGACGTGTTAATTTAGGTGATTTCCCAATAATATTAGCGATTAAACTTTGATCTTCTTTCATCTCATTTACATACTCGCCATTTTTATATAACTTTGCAAAATTATGCGTCATACTATGCATTCCTACATAATGACCTTCTGCATTTTCACGTTTCACTAAATCTGGAAACTCTTTTACATTCGCTCCAATTAAAAAGAATGTCGCCTTCGCATCATGTTGTTTTAACGTATTTAATAATTCAGCCGTATATTTCCCTGGGCCATCATCAAATGTAAGATAAGCAACTTTTCTTTCCTTGCCATTAAAACGACTTGGTGCCGTTTTATTCATTTCTACTTTTGGTTGTTCACTTGCGAGTTGTACTACATTTTCTTGTTTTGCAACAGCCTTTGCTGGTGAAGTAATGGATTGAAACATGAAATACCCAATAGCTACTGCTGCAATCGCTATTAAAACGAATACTACTCGTTTAATTTTAAAAGCTTTTTCCATTCTATCGAATTCCTCTCCCTATTAATCTTATATATAAATCACCCAATATAATTATACATCTATTTATTTTATTACACTATATAAAACAAACTTTATATGTATTATAATGGGAGTTTTATCAAAATGGTCGTTCCTATTCCTTCTTTACTTATAATATTTATTGTACCTCCATGAAGCTCCACCATTTTTTTAACGATAGCTAAACCAAGACCCGCAACTGTAGCATGATTATTAATCTGGTAAAATGACTATTCTATATATGGTAAATGCTCTTTAGCAATTCCAATCCCTTCGTCTTTCACCTTTATCACTGCTTGTCCTTCATTTTTAGTCGCTTCAATATATACTTTACCATTTTTATGTGAATATTTAATGGCATTTTGAACAATATTCAAGAAAATTTGCTTTAGCCTATTTCAATCTCCTATCAATTCAATTCGTTCTATAGTTTTGATGAATTGCATTTACTTCTCTTCAGCATTAGGAGTTAATTGCCAAATCGTCTCCTCTAGTATATCGTATAATTGCACCTTTTGTTTATATAAATTGAAATGAATTAAGTATAAAAAATCGTTACAGAAAAATTGCTAATCCATCTCGATAAAAAAAGATTGGCAAAGGCCAATCTTTTTTTATTATTCATTTCGAGCTGGCTTTGGTGTTACACCTAAATGTTCATTTAATTTTTTCGAAATATCTTTTACATTTTTTTCATTTGGAATGTAATAATAAATACCTCCAATACGTTTATCCGTACCTTCCACTTGCATTTTTTCCATTTCCAAATTAGATCCTGCCATATTTTTCGTAATAGCAAGCATATCATCGAAAGTTAAGTTCGTTTTCATATTTTTATCAACCGCATCAAGTAAAGAGCCCATTTTGCTAATAGATTGAACAGACATCGCTTTTTTAGCAATTGCTTCAATTACAAGTTGTTGTCTTTGACCACGCATTGCATCACTGTCAATTTTACGCGTTCTTGCAAGTGCAAGTGCTTGTTCTCCATTTAAATGTTGATACCCTTTTTCTAAATGGATCATACCAGCTTGGTCTTTACTATCTTGTTCTGTGAAAGTAACTGGTACATCAATATCAATACCACCAAGTGAATCGACAATTTGTACGAATGATTCAAAGTTAAACTTCACATAATAATCAACAGGAACATTTAAAAATCTTTCCACTGTATCGCGTGTACTTTCAACACCACCAAATACGTGTGCATGTGTAATTTTATCTAATTTCTTTCTAGATGGAATATATACACGTGAATCACGCGGAATACTTACTAATTTAACTGATTTATCATCTTTATTAATTGTCGCTAATAAGAGTGCATCTGTACGAACAGCTTCTCCGTATTGACTTTTTCTCATTTCACTACCATCAACACCCATGATTAGAATTGAAATGTTATCCTTTAAAGGTTCAACTTCTTTATCACGCTTCGATGATTTATCAATTTGTGCATATGCATCACTTACTACTGCTTTTGCTTTATTATATATTAACGATCCATATCCTACTCCACCAAAAATAAGTAGGAAAAACGGAATTAAAATGAACCATTTTATTGACTTTCTTTTAGAACGTTTTTTACTGCTTCTCGTATTCTGTTCTAATTCAGAGCTCATATCCATTCGCCTCTCTTTCTCTTTCCCAATTATAATGCAAGTCTATTAACCTTCATATTGAATTTCCTTTCAATTACCTTACAATTTTGTAATGTTACTGCGCAAATCCAATATGTACTCCATTTCACATTATACTCTCGTGCTTATTTTTGGCAAGTCACTATTTTTCAACTTCAAATATTTAGCATTTCGCATTTTCCAAAATTACCGATTTATAAATTCATTCATTTCGAATCATTCAATTTCCCCATAAAGTGAAACTTTAATCAGTGGGGTTTTCTTCAGCCCTCACCAATCGGACTTTAATGGGCAGCAAAAATAAAGAACAAAATTAGTAATACAATCCGTACGAATATAGTAATGTACATTTCATATTATTTTTTCTCAAACGGTGTATACATTGTTTTCTTCCCATGATTATTAATGAAAGCTGATTTTGCTTTTATTTTCGTCTTTTGTATTTCTATCTCTTCATTTGAGAAATTCACAATAATTTTAATATTTTTTCCATACGAAGCTGATTGTACTAACTTATCTTCTGACAAATATGCAAAGTCCGTCATTTCTTCTTTTACTGCCTTTTCATGAACTTCATTCCAAACTTTCAGGTGCTGCGTAATTTCTTGTTTATGCTTATTCCACTCTACTTCATCTAAATGGTACAACGGAGGAACGTTATACAATAATTCGTATAGCATACGGTTTCCGACCTCATCTTTTACTTTCAAGCTTCCCCATTCCCAGTGATGCGTTGTAATTACAGAATCATTGTATACTAATTTATATAACGGTACTGAATATACAGGATTTAAATACACTTGTTTATACTCTTCTTTTAACGGTACTTGTTTTGCATATTTTTCTGGAACATTTTGATTCGGTGACCAATATCCGCCTACATAATACGGACTTGTTTTGTTTTTCCTCATATCTTCATCGTCCCATTTAATTACAGGCGTTTCAATACCATGAGCAAATGCAATCGTGCTACTTGCAAAATCATTTCCACCCTCAGAACCCACTACCATACCTTTTTCTTGTGCAATATAATCCATTCGTTGCAGTCTTGCTTTTAAATCTTGCTCTTGTGTCGTTATATGTTTCGCTGAATAGTCATCGTAAATTTCACCTGTCGCATCACAATCAATAAACCATGAATTATATTTAGGACCATTTTGTAATATATCATTCATGCGTTCTTTTACACTAGGCAGAGATAAAGTTGGATTTAATTTTCGCCCTCTCCCTAAAAACCCTTGCACCTTTTCTCCATTTTTCTTCGTTACAGTAGCCTCTTCGTATAATGATGGGTCATTAAAGGATGCTGTGTTCCAATTTTTATCACTTTTTTCGTGAATGGAATGATATGAGTCATACGGACCAACTAAATACCCCATTTCCTTAGCTTTTGTCACGAAATTAGGTTGCATAAATCCTTGTTCCCAGTTCGGCAGACCAATCCACGCTTTTTCTATTCCTGCCTCTTTCATTTCCTTTAGTATGTCCGTTCCATCTGCATTACCCCATTTACTTACCTCTTCAACCGCATCACCAAGTAGCGACTTTAATAAATGCTTATTTAAGCTATACAATTCTGTATTCGTTAAGTGACCTACGCCTTTCTTTAATAGCACACTAGCTTCCTGATTAACGTTTTGAAAAATATCCTCTTTATAAAATTCTTTCATAGATAACACTTCGTTTATATAACGTAAAATAACATTTTTTTGATACTTATCAATGAAATCTTGTTTACTTACTTGATCTAATACATTCAATTCCCCAGACTCCGAACTATTCTTTTGGATAAGTTCTTTTATATGGCTAAATACAGGACTATTTATTTGCTCTCTTATCTTCGCCCAATTTACATTACTGTCAGACAAACCATTTTGATTCCAAAAATAAAAATGAGCCGCACCATAAAGTTTTTCAATCTCTTTATTTTTTCTAGCCTTTTCTTGTAATGTTTTAAATTCACCTTTTCCAGCAATATTATCCTTATACAGTTTAGCAATACTGACTGCATCATTATTTGTCACATATAATTGAAATCCATATGTTTTACTTTTATTTATACGCGGGAATTCATGTGTAAAATCAAATCCTATTTTCGGATCCGAATGAAATTTTAATTCATTATTAAACATATTGTTCGCAATATATACAATCGAATATTTAGAACCATTTAACGCGAAAAACTTCATAGAAAATGATTCAGCAAATGAATATGCATCATCCTTTAAAAACTTCTTCCAATTTCCATCATTACTCGGAATTTGCTTCCCTTCCCATAACGGAAGTGTATAATTTTCAGCTTGTACTTTCGGCCAAGTAAAGCTTTCTGCACCAGTCGATTCCACTTCGATATTTAAGTGATCTTTTTTCTTCTCTAGACTCACTTTTACTTTTTGATCTGGATATTCCCAAGATGTACGATCCTTATCTTTTTTTACATTCGACACCTTCATTTTCGGCAAGGGCTGTGACGCCTGTTCCTTTACACCATCATGTTCTACAGTTAACGTGAAAGTCTCTGGATTGACATCATAAGTAAACTCTTTATACGTTGCTTTCTTTATTTTAGACTCTTGAACAGTATTGCTATCTTTTACATCACACCCGACTAAAGTCGAAAATGACATCGTTGTAAGAAGACATATTGCTATCATTTTTTTCATCTTCTGCACCTCCACCACTGAATATACAGGGGCTTTGTTACAGGAATGTGGCAAAAAAATAGAGCTAGCATAAACTAGCTCTATTTGCGTATTAAAAATAAAGTGAAACTTTAATCAATGGGGGTTTTGTTCATCCCCCACTGATTATTAGCCCTCACCAATCGGACGTTTACGGACAGTTCATCTCCCACCTAACTTCTTTGCTCCAACTGAATTTTGAGATGGGAATTTTACTGTCCGTTAACGCGGGATAAAGGCAAATCATTCTAAGTTGTAACACTTATTTCTTAACTAAAAAAATACGTGTATATAATATAGCCTAAAGCTAGCACTAAAATTACTAAGGCTGTACCTTTCCAATTCATACCACCTGTCATATCAACTGGACTACCTGTTTCAGCTCTGTTTAATCCATCCTTTAAAGAACCAGTAGGATTATTTTTCAATTCACTTTGCCGTATACGTTCTCTTTTTTCTTCCGGTGACTCTTGCTTCATAGGATCACCTCCAAATGAATACACACTTTACTAAATTATACATTATTACTTTTCTTTTATATGCCAACTGAAAAGCTATTTACAACAAAAAAAGCTAGCCATGCTAGCTTTTTTATAGTTCTATATGTTCTTCTTTATTTACTGTAATACCTCTATGATCGATTTCTAGCTCACACACTTTCATAGACGTAAATACTCTCGCTAATTGCTCAGCAATTTCTTGACGTTTCTCATAAGGCGTTAATATAAAAATAGATGGTCCTGCACCGCTAAGCGCTGTACCGTATGCACCGAATTCTTTTGCACATTTACGAATAGATGGTAATAACGGTACTAGCTCTAAACGATACGGCTCGTGAAAATGATCCCTTTCCATCATTTCGCCTACAACTTCCCATTTCTTTTGACATAAAGCAGCTACTAATACATTACTTATTGCACTAGCCTTAACAGCTTCATGAAACGGGAATACATCTGGTAATACAGATCGACTTTCATCTGTATTTAGCTCTTCATTTGGAATAAGAGAAATAACGCCTAATTCCTTACTTTCAATTCTTACAACCGAAACATTCTTTCCATCAAGTGCTCCGATTACCGTTCCTCCTAATATAGAAGCAGCAACATTATCAGGATGACCTTCAAAATTTGTAGCAATTTGAACTTTTTGATCAGTCGTTAAGTTCAAGTTGCCTAGTTGATTCGCAAGCTCTATCCCAGCTACAATTGCTGATGCACTACTTCCTAGTCCTCTTGTTAATGGGATATTACTAGTAACTTCTATTATATAAGGTGATAAAGAAGGACTCACTTTACATGCCGTACTAACGATTAAATTTTTATCGTCTGTCGGAATCGACTCATCAAAAGAATGGATCACTTTCCATTTATTAGATTTCTCTTTTACTACTACATGCAAATACAATGACAAAGCTACTCCTACTGAATCGAATCCAGGTCCAACATTCGCTGTACTAGCAGGAACACGAATACTTAATGGTATCACGACATAATCACCCCTTTAATATGCTCTTTAATTTGTTCTATATTATTTGAAACACTTGCAATATCTAATGTATTAGAAGAAATTGCAATATCAGGATCTTTCAAGCCGTTCCCAGTTAAAACTGCAACAACTGTTTCTCCTTTTTTGATTTTTCCAGATTGAACATGTTTCATTACGCCAGCTAATGAAGCATTCGATCCTGGCTCAGCGAAAACCCCTTCCGATTTTGCTAATAATCTATACGCATGTAAAATTTCTTCATCTGATACCATATCTATTTCACCGTGAGACTGCTCAGCAGCCTCTACTGCATATGACCAACTTGCTGGGTTACCGATGCGAATCGCTGTTGCAATTGTTTCTGGCTCGTCAATTACATGCCCTTTTACAATAGCAGCTGCTCCTTCCGCTTCAAATCCATGAATTCTTGGCTTCTTATATCCTTTTTCTTTCTCATATTCACAGAAACCCTTCCAGTACGCTGTAATATTTCCGGCATTCCCAACAGGAATCGCTAAAACATCTGGTGCACTTTGCAATTGGTCACAAATTTCAAATGCTGCTGTTTTTTGCCCTTCAATTCGATAAGGATTTACCGAGTTAACTAATGTGATTGGCTCTTCTGCAGCAATATTTCTTACAGCCTTTAGTGCATCATCAAAATTTCCTTCTATTGAAATGATTTCAGCACCATAGGCAACTGCTTGCGCTAATTTTCCATGTGCAATCTTTCCTTCAGGTATTACGATAATACATTTCATTCCAAGGCGTGCCGCATATGCGGCAGCCGATGCTGATGTATTACCTGTCGATGCACAAATAATAGCCTCTGAACCTTCTTCTTTCGCCTTCGCAACTGCCATTACCATACCACGATCTTTAAAAGAACCTGTCGGATTCGCTCCTTCATACTTACCATATAACTGAATTCCTAATTGTTTTGATATATTTAATAACGGAATAAGCGGTGTATTACCTTCCATTAAGCTCACATCAGGTGTATTTTCATTGACCGGTAAATAAGAAGCATACTGTTTTAATAATCCTTTATACATATTGTTTTTCCTCCTCAATAATGTAGTAACTGTTTATTTCACTTGCGACATCTTCTATCGCTCCTAAAACTCGTTCGAATTGATACTTTGAAGTTTGATGTGTTACAACAACGACTTCTGCAAGTTCACGATTTAAAGGTAATTGAATCACTTCTTTTAAACTTACAGAATAATTAACGAAACATTCTGTTATTTTTTGCAACATCCCAGGTTCATCTCGTAATGAAATACGTAAGAAATATTTCGAAACGACTTCTTCATCCCCTTGTAATTCATACGGTTCTGGTTCTTTTAACGCACTTTTATTTTTCTGAACTTGATTCATATTTTTAACGATTGAAATAATATCACTTACTACAGCAGAACCAGTCGGTAATTTCCCAGCTCCTGGTCCGTAAAACATTACTTCTCCTACTGCTTGACCGTGAACATATACCGCATTAAATTCATTATTTACATTCGACAATGGATGATGACTTGGTAAAAGTGTCGGTTCTACACTTAAATGAATGGCTGATCCTTGTTTCTCCGCTTTCCCAATTAACTTCATTGTAAACCCTAACTTTTCAGCCATTTGTAAATCTTCTTTTTCGACCTTTCGAATCCCTCTTACTTGCACATCATCTAAAGAAACATTCATCGAAAAACCTAAGTTTGCAAGAATCGCTACCTTTCTCGCCGCATCTAGCCCATCTACATCCGCTGTCGGATCTGATTCTGCAAAACCTAATTTTTGTGCTTCCTGTAAAGCTTCTTCATACGACCATCCATTTTGACTCATCTTTGTTAACATGTAATTTGTTGTACCATTTACAATTCCCATTATTTTTTCAATCTGATCTGATGCTAATCCGTCTGTTAACCCTCTTAACACCGGAATACCGCCCGCTACACTTGCCTCATAACACAAATCACAATCATTATCATTTGCCAGTTGGAGAAGTTCTGCACCGTATACAGCCATTAAATCTTTATTTGCTGTCACGACATGTTTCTTATTTCGTAAAGCCTTAACAATATGCTGCTTCGCTTCTTCAATTCCGCCCATTACCTCTACTACAATATCAATATTTGAATCATTTAGAACTTCATCGACATGACTTGTTACTACGATTCCATCAATACAAACATCACGTTCTTTTTCTAAATCACGTACAACAACTGTCTTCACTTTCACTTCATACCCTGTATCAAGTGCAATTTTTTTACAATGTTCTTTCAAAATATGGACAACACCACTTCCGACCGTACCTAATCCTAACACTCCTACATTAACAACATTATTCATCTTCTAATCTCCTCCTACAATTTTATTTTTTATCTTTATCAATCACCTTGCTCTGCTTTTCAATCATGCAGGTGGTGGTTATTTCCGTACGTACAAATCGTTTCATGTTACAGCACCTCCTTTCAAAGTAATAAAAAAACACACTCATCCCTAGGAAAGGGACGAATGTGTTTTCGTGGTTCCACCCTTGTTCCAACCTAGACATATTTCTCTCTAGATTGCTCAAGTTCAGATAACGGCTGATTCCGTCAATAATTACTAGATTACTCGTTCACTATTGAAGTTCAAAGGTGGTAAAATCATTTCTCGTGTTAGGAAGCTCACACCCTTGACTTCCCTCTCTGTAAACCGTAAAAATGATTTCATGTCCTTATCGTTACTTTTCGTTCATGTTTATTTGTTAACTCATTATACTCGCATAAAAAACAAAATCAATACCATTTTTTATTTATTTTTAATTTTCAATCTTTAAAACTATAAAAAACACACTCATCCCTAGGAAAGGGACGAATGTGTTTTCGTGGTTCCACCCTTGTTCCAACCTAGACATATTTCTCTCTAGATTGCTCAAGTTCAGATAACGGCTGATTCCGTCAATAATTACTAGATTACTCGTTCACTATTGAAGTTCAAAGGTGGTAAAATCATTTCTCGTGCTAGGAAGCTCACACCCTTGACTTCCCTCTCTGTAAACCGTAAAAATGATTCCGTGTCCTTATCGTTACTTTTTCGTTCATGTCTATTTGTTAATTTATTATAGTTATGAAGTTTTTAAAAAGCAAGCCTATTTTTACTAACTATTTTCAAGAAATTTTTTTATTATATTTCACAATATCATTATGCAACTGCCACTCAATTTACCTATTTTGTTATTTCTCCAGTTTTTAAATCAACAGTTCACATATAAACATCCCATTCTAAAACACATACATACCCACAAAAAACTATACCAATAAAATTTTTCAATACAATCTTTTCGTATAACTTTCTTCTAAAGAACGTGCAACATCCTCTTCAGAAGTATTTACTTTCGCGTGCTCCAGCAACATTTTCGCTGCTGATGGTAACTCTTTTTTATGTAACCAAGATTCTGGATCCCACATATTAGAACGAATAAAAGCTTTTGCACAATGAATATAACACTCTTCTATTTCAACAACAATTCCAAGTAGCGGCTTGCGTCCATTTGCCTGCATTTCTTGCAAAATTTCTTCGTCGTTTGTTATATACGCTCGGCCATTTATTCGGAGTGTCTCCCCAAGACCTGGAATAAAAAAGAGTAACCCTACACGTGGATTTGAAATAATATTCAAAATGGAGTCTATACGGCGGTTGCCTGGTCTTTCTGGAATGATGATTTTATTTTTATTGAACACATATACAAATCCAGATGCATCTCCTCTGGGTGAGGCGTCACACTCTCCTAACTTATTTGCAGTAGATAATACTAGAAAAGGAGATTTGGATAGAAAATCTATACAGTGGTGGTCTAGTGATGAAATAACTTTCTTTAACGCTCTCTCACTTGGTTGCCCCAATATTTTCCGTAATTCTTCCTCTGTTGAAATAATCGATTTTATTTCCGTCCTCTCTATACCCACTTATACCCTCTCCTTTTTCTTTATTTTCCCAAAATTCAATACAGATATTGTATAATAAAATTTGCAGAAAGGGGAATTTAAATGACAGAGTGGTTAACAATATTTGATACTGAAAAAAATATACTTGGGAAGAAATTACGTGATGAAGTGCATCGTGACGGTGATTGGCACGAAACATTTCATTGTTGGTTTGTAGAAAAAGATGAGGAGGATATGTTTTTATATTTCCAATTACGCTCTAAAAATAAAAAAGAAGCTCCGAACATTTGGGATATTACTTCAGCTGGACATATTATGCATGATGAAGATGTACAAAGTGGTGGTCTTCGTGAAATTGAAGAAGAATTGGGGCTTTCTTTTCAAACGACTGATTTAGCATATAAGGGCATCTTTAAAATAGATTATGAAATTTCAAATCTTACAGATCGCGAGTTTTGTCATATGTATTTCCACAACGTCATTAACCCACTTCCATTCGCACCAGGTGAAGAAGTAGACGATGTGATGAAAATACATGCAACTTCTTTTCTACAGCTATTAAAAAGAGAGATTTCATCTTTTACCGCTACTTCTGTTTTGAGCAATAAACCGCTAACGATAACTTTTGATGATATTTATCCATATGATTTTGCATACTATGAATTTGTTGTTGAACAAGGAAAAGACTTACTAGAAAATAAGAGTTTATAAATAAAATAGGACTCCTAGCATCGTACTGCAAGGAGTCCTATTTTTTCATTATTGTTCAAGCATTTTCAATCTACTCTCTACTTGTATAAATAAACGAACGATTAATAACAGCATAATCACCATAATCGCTATCATTGTATGTGGATATCTAAACAGTACACTAATCACACTTCCAATGAACATCATGATGAATCCGTTTTGCTTCATGACTTCCGCACTATACCTATTACCTGCATCCCATAATTCTTTATTTTTCATAGATCGTTTCGTACGATAACCATATGCCGCATTAATATCTGTCGGTGGATTTTTTTGAAGGATAATTGCCGCAAATATAAATATAATACCTATTAAAATACTCATTCCTATGTTTATTAGTGCATACATCAATTATATCCCCTCCTAACCTACACCTTCATTATACGACATAATCCTGTTTTCCCTAATTTATAACACATTCATTTTCTTTCTTTTGATGTCTGGAACATACTTGGAAGTGTTACAAAACGCGCCCCTTTCGTTTTTAACTGCGGAATAATTTTGTCTAGCGCCTCTACGGATCCTTGCAAATGCCCACCTGGAGTTGAATGCTGAAGTATGATACTACCAGGAAATGAGTTCCCTAACACATTATTTGTAATCGTATCAGCGCTTACACCTTTCCAATCAACCGTGTCAACACTCCACTGTACAATCATAAAATTTTGCTCAGTTGCCCACTTCAATTGATCTTCAAGTATTTCACCATACGGTGGACGTACAAATTTAGGAGCATAGCCGACTAAACGTTTTAATATTTCTTCCGTTTTTATAATTTGATTACGGTACTCGACCTCATTTACTTTCGCTAAATTTGGATGACTATACGTATGATTGCCAATTACATGCCCTTCATTCGCAATACGCTTTACGACATTCGGAAACTTTTCTGAGTTTTCACCAAGTAAGAAAAAAGTAGCTTTTACATTATGTTGTTTTAACTTATCTAATATTTTCGGCGTAAATTCTAAATCCGGTCCATCATCAAATGTAAGTGCGACTTCCGCTTTATTGTACGGTCCTGAAAATGCGTATGCATATTTTTCGACCCATGAAAATGGTGTCCACGATCCACGTTCATCTGCTTTCATTTGTACTTCATAGCTTTGAGGGGTATATGTGTATGGCAATGTGCTTATATAATTTCCGTAATAAAATAAGTTATATGGCATATAGGTATACGGAACATCTCGTTCTAGTCCCCATTGATATGGAGCAAACATTTGTGGCGAATAAAAATAATACATAATAAAAACCTCCCTAAAATTTCATATGTGATTCCTCTACACTTTGTTAGAGAAATTCTTATTCATAAACAAAAATAAGACTGTCCGTAATTTGGACAGTCTTACTGCTTATTATTGTTAATAAATTGATGTGCTATCTTTTGGCAAAGCTTTCACATGTTTTAAATAACTCGTCACTCTGTCATCATCACCTTGCGGGTACTGATATCCATAAGCGCTAGCAATTTCATTCGCCACTTCCCTAAATAAATCACCCATGACAAAGAATGATTCCCATATGTTTTCATATTCTGCATTAGAAAATGTCTTTTTAAATTGCTCCCACATATCTCCTTCGAAATATTGCTCAAAATGCTTTCCAAACTTCCCTGCATTAACTGTAAAGTCTGTTTTCATACCAATATGCCATTCTAGCATTACGATGAACATATCTCGTACTGGTCCTTTAAGCATTCCTTTCGCATAAGAAAGCTCTTCTCTCCATAATCCTTTTGCCACATTCGTACTACACCACCAAAATTCATTACAGCAACCTAAAAATTCTTTTTCTGTAGGCTTTTTTATTAAGTAATCTTTATCGCTTGCTGGCGGGAATTCTTCCATACAATTATCTTTATCGAGAAGTAATTTACTTAAGCTATCTTGTCCAACGAACTTTTTTATTAAATCAACCGGAACTAATGTTAAATCAATCCGATTTCCATCCATGAACTGCATTAAATACGGAAACTTCCCGTCCCCATCTGGTGGAACTAATGACATTTCTTCTGGCATTTGTACAATCATTATTTCTCCAAACCTATGAATCCAATTATGATTAGACGTAAAAGAGCGTATATCTTTTACAACATATATAATATCGTAGTCTTGAAAACAATCTCTTTTCACATTTGGATTTACACGCGATCCATTCATGATGACAGCTCGAATTCTTTCATCCTCTTTTGCTGTATTTATAATTAAATCCAGCATTTCTTTTTCAGTTCTCATCTATTCCTAACCTCCAATTTTTAATATAAACTTATATTTTGAAGTATGTTGGAGGTCCACGAGCTAACTGCGTTATATACGATACATGTTATAACTTTTCAAATATCTTTTTCATTCTATTTATCTCCTTTCGTTATTCTTTTACGACTGCCATTATAAATCCATCGTACCCTTTACTTCCAACTGTTTGAAGCGCTGTAGCACTTACACGTGGCTCAGCAGCTATTAGCTCATAGAAGCGACGTATCCCTTGTACGCGAGGGTCATTACTCGTATTGTCAATAACTTCCCCTTCACGTACTACGTTATCCCCAATAATTACAGTACCAGGGCGTGATAGTTTCAGTGCCCATTCAAAATAAGCAGGGTTATTTTGTTTATCAGCGTCTATAAAGATAAAATCAAATGGTTCATACTTCTCATTTTCTATTTGTTGTAAAGAATCTAAAGCTAATCCTGTTCGCACTTCAACTCTATCATTCAAATTAGCGCGTTCAATATTGCTACGCGCAATGTCAGCATGCTTTTCACTTGCTTCCAATGTAACAACTCGGCCTCCCGATGACAATCCTCTTGCAAGCCATATCGTACTATATCCACCTAGAGTACCAATTTCCAAAATGTTTCGAGCTCCTTGAATTTGAACTAATAGTTGCAAAAACTTCCCTTGCGTTGGCGATACGTCATGTGCTGGTAAATTAGCTGCAGCGTTTACTTGAAGAACTTCTTCTAATGTAGAATCTTTCGGTATTAATACATCACTCACATATTGATCAACGGCCGTCCATTTCTCAATCATACTCATGAAAATACCATCCCTTCAATTTTTCAATGCTTTTCTACTATCCACTTTTGATTATACCGAAAATTCTGTCTTATATACAAAAAATAAAGAAGGGACATCTACTTCATTACAAAATAGATATCCCTTCTTTTGTTTATACATGTATCCCTTACGGATTAGTAGACCAAAGTCCTGCTGATTTAATAAATGTACGTTTATTTAATTTCAGCTGCGCTACGATAAACTCTGCAATATCTTCTGCTTGCATTACTTTATCCGGATTTCCGTCAGTTAATCCTAAATCAACAGCCATGTCTGTTGCTACTGTACTTGGAGTTAAAGCTGTTACACGAATGTTATGTTTGCGAACTTCCATCGCTAACGATTCTGTTAAGCCAAGAACACCAAATTTAGAAGCACTATATGCACTTGTTACAGGTGCACCTTTTTGTCCTGCTGTAGATGAAATATTAATAATATCACCAGATTGTTGTTCAATCATGCTTGGTAAAGCTGCGCGAGTTGCATAGTATACACCCATTAAGTTTACTTGAATGATTTTTTCCCAATCAGCAACGTCTAATTCTAAAAACTTACCGAATTTAGAAATACCAGCGTTATTAATTAAAATATCGATAGATCCTAAACCGTTTTTTAACGTTTCAATTGCAGTAGTTACCTCTTCATATGAAGAAACATCAGCAGTCGCAATAACAGCTTTTACGCCTTCCGCTTCTACTTCTTTCGCTACAGCTTTTAAGTTTTCTTCTGAACGAGCTAAAAGACCGACATTTACGCCTTCTTTCGCTAATGCGATCGCTACAGCGCGACCAATCCCTCTACCTGCTCCTGTAATTAAAGCATTTTTGCCTTGTAATAATTCTGCCAAGTATAACACTCCTTAATCATCTCAGTTATGTACTATATTAAAATTGTATCTATGTTTATGTAAAAAGGCAATGATGCACTTTCATGTGCGTAGGTTACTTGTAGGTAACTATCGAAAGTTCTTATTTATAATTCTCATGTTTTTGCCATAATTCATGTAAAATAGAAATAAATCCCACACAGGAGAGTGTATGCGTATGAAAAGAAAAAACGGTTCTTGTCACTAACCGCAGTCGGACTATGTATCATATTTTTGGCCATGTACTTTATATTTGGTAATCCACTACATTATAAAGTAATAGAAAAAGATACTAGCGAATATCTCCATACTATAAAAGGATATAAACAAAAAGAAATACAAAACATAACCGGAAAATATACTCCTCTTTATAAGATCGGCTATTATGCAGAAGTCGTATATAAAGACGAACCTTATTTTACATACTCTTATACATACGATAATAATAAAATAATCCAAGGCAACGGCATTTTAGGAAGACATACTGAGTCATTTGAAAATCTTAATTGAAACTGGTCATTGTTTGACGAGTTAGTAGACGGTATTCATACAAACTTACAAGAAAGAAGTTTAAGTAAATAGAAAGATTATTCTATACGCCATGTTCAATTCGTTGATATTAATGATGATGATAAAAACGGTGCAGAAGCATACGTTAACTTTAAAAAAGATAAAGAATCTGATTACTCATACCGTATGAATAGTGAAGGAAAAGCTTATCAGTATAGCTGCAGCAATGGTAAATGTATGTATAAAGAAAAATAGTGTTAGAAGATATGCCCCTAACACTATTTCTCTTTATCCTTAGGAATACACACAATAAATTCCGTACCCTTCCCTTCCTCACTCTCGACTTTTATTTCTCCTTGATGAAGGTCGAGTACTTTTTTTACGATAGCCAAACCTAAGCCACTTCCTCCATAAGCACGATTTCGTGAAGAATCCGCTTTATAAAAGCGCTCAAAAATATGTTGCTTCTGTTCTTTTGATATACCAATTCCTGAATCGCGAATACGTACTTCCACTACCTTCTCATATTCTTTTAACTGGATTGTAATTGTGCCACCATTTGGAGTAAATTTAATACTATTATGAATTAAATTAATCCAAACTTGACTCATACTTTCTTGGTCAGCAGTAATGTGTACTTTCTCTAAATTAAGTTCCAATTCAATTTCTTTTTCAGCCCAGAGCGGTTCACTATTTAACACAATTTGCTTTAACTGTTGATCTAATCGATAAGTCGCTCTTTCTGGTGTATATTCTTCCGACTCTAAAAGGGTAAGCTTCAGTAAATTTTGACTTAGTTTAGATAATCTCGTCGTTTCCGTTTCAATAATGGTAAGGTAATGCTCTCTCTTTTCCTCGGAAAGATTGTTATCTTGTAGCGCTCTAGCAAATCCTTTTATAGAAGTTAATGGTGACTGTATTTCATGAGAAACATTCGAAACAAATTCCTGGCGCATTTTCTCCATCGCATTTAGTTCATCTGTCATATCATTTATACTTTTTACGAGCACACCAATTTCTCCATCATATTTCTCTTCATTTCGTATTTTTACGGAGAAGTCCCCTTTTGCAATTTTTTGTATCGGTTCAATAATAGTCCAAATCATCGCCTCTCGCTTCGGTCTCATTAATACCCCAATCAACACCCAAATAAGAACAATAAATACAAAGCCGACCATATCACTAATTAAAAAAGTAACAAAAGGTGATACTTGTATTTCAAGAGCATTTATTACACTTGATGATACATAAAAGGCTATAGACCAAATTATTGTGAGAAAAGAAAAGAGAGCTATTACCGCTCCAATTATTTTCAATATCTTCACCTTATTCATTCGCTCTCTTCTTCTCATTTACTTACCTCTAAGCGATATCCTAAGCCTCTTATCGTTTTAATACTAAATTTCGACTTCTCTTCTTGGAACTTCTCACGTAACCGATTTATATGAACGTCTAGTGTACGCTCATTCCCTTCAAAATCATATCCCCATACATCTTCAATTAATTGTTCTCTCGAACAAGTCCTTCCCGCTTTAGAACCTAAAGTAAAGAGCAATTCGAATTCTTTTAGCGGTAACGTAACCATTTGTTCTCCAGTTGTAACTTCAAATGTTTTACGGTTTAACAGTACATTTCCAACTTGAATTGATTGCGACACAGTAATTTGATAACGTTTCAATAACGCCTTTACCCTCACTACTAGTTCTATCGGATCAAATGGTTTTACAAGATAATCATCCGTACCAAGATGAAACCCTTTTACTTTTTGAGATGTTTCTCCTTTAGCAGTTAGCATCAAAATAGGGATATCATAGTATTTTCTTAATTCAAAACATACATCAAATCCATCCATATTCGGCATCATGATATCAAGAATAACCATATCAACTTTCACTTCATCTATTTTTTGAAGTGCATCTAGACCATCAATTGCTTCATATGTTTGAAATCCTTCCCGCTCTAAAAATACAGAAACAAGTTCTCTAATATGTGGATCGTCATCTACTATTAAAATTTTTGGTAGCAAAGAAAACCTCTCCTTTCTACATAGCATCTTTTCTATAACTTTTAAAAATGAATCATCAGCGGAGTATAAGCCCCACTGATGATTCATTTTATAATACGCCCTCTTTAATTTTCAATTGTTGCGTTGCAAATTCACGATACATGTCATGTGTGCGTAACAATTCATCATGTGTACCACTACCTGTAAGATTCCCTTTTTCTATAAAGATAATTTTATCTGCATCTACTACAGTAGAAAGTCTATGTGCAATAACTAACGTTGTTCTGCCTTTCATTAAGTTATTTAATGCCTTTTGAACGACAGACTCTGATTTACTATCTAAACTAGAAGTTGCTTCATCTAACATAAGAATTTGTGGATTTCTAAGTAACGCTCGGGCAATGGCAATTCGCTGTCTTTGTCCTCCAGAAAGTTTCACACCACGTTCTCCAACTTCTGTTGCATATCCCTTTGGCAAGTCATGAATAAATGCATCCACATATGCCATCGCTACTACTTTTTCAATTTCTTCATCTGTCACTTCTCCCTCGACGCCGTAACAAATGTTATCTCGAATCGTTCCATCAATTAACGGACTATCTTGTGAAACGTAACCAATTTGACGTCGCCATGACTGTAATGAATAGTTCGTAATTGTATCTTTCCCTAATTTAATAGCACCGCTAGTTGGCTCATAAAAACGTTCTAATAGTGAAAATAATGTCGTTTTCCCGCTACCACTTGGCCCTACGATCGCTGTTACTTTTCCTGATTCAATTGTGAAATCAATATTCTTTAACACTTGCTCTTCTTCGTTATACTCGAAATGTACATTTTCAAGAACAATTGGTTGCTTAGCATTTGTGACTTTCACACCCGTTTCATGGTCTTCTACTTCGTATTCTAAAATAGTATTAATTCTTTCCGTTGCACCAATTGCCTTTTGGAATTGTGTAAAGAACATAGATAATTGACTCATCGGCATTATAATTTGAACTAAATATAAAATAAACGCTACTAGTTCCCCAGTTGTTAATGCACCACTAGAAACTCGCATCCCACCATATCCTACGATAATAACAAGCAATGCCATTAAAACAAACGACATAACTGGTGAAATTAACGCTTGCACTTTTCCCTCTTTCAAACCAAATTGCAATAACTTCTCGATACCTTTATTTCCAGTTTCATATTCTCTTTTTTCTGTGTTCGAAGATTTCACTAAACGAATTTCTGATAATACTTGCGTTAGCACACTTGTAAAAGAAGCTGTTTCATCTTGAAGTGCTTTTGAAATCTTATACATTTTTCGTCCTAGTGGAACTAAGATCAGTACTGATAATGGAATAACCGTTAAAAGTAAAAGTGTCATTTTCCAATCTAAAACAAATAATACGATTAATGATCCGACAATTGAAATACCGCCTGTTAATAAATTTGACAAATGCTCAGAAATTAATGTCTTCACTACACCTGTATCATTTGTCATTCGGCTAATTGTATCGCCTGTTCTATTTTGATCATAATAAGATACTGGCAATATAAGTACCTTTTTCCACAAACGTTCTCTCAGTCCGGCTACAATCTTCTGCCCGATATAATTTAGTAAATATATAGATAATCCTGCAGCTATAGTTTGCATAATAAAGAATGCAACTAGCCCAACAATTTGTCCTGTACTAATTGACGAAAGTGAAAAATTATCTACTAATCCTTTTGTTAACATTGGAATAAATAAACTCGCTCCCGTAGAAAGCAAACTCATGAATAACGCAAAAACAAGAATCCCTTTCGGAGGATTTGTATCTTGAATAAGGCGTAAAAACTGCCTCCAACTCCCTTTTTTCTTTATTTCATTTCTAACTTCCATTTCTGTCATCTCCTCGTGTTAAACAAAACTGTTCTTTCTAAAAATAGAATACAATACAAATGTAAACTGAATGTAAACACACTTTTTCTGTTTTTACAAAATATACATAAAAACTCATCTTTACAACAGATATAAATATCTGATATTATTACCTGGTACTTAATATTGTTCTATGTGAATGATAGATAACTAATTTACAATACTATATAAACCTCCAGTTATTGAAAGGAGTATCCTTTTTGCAAACAAATATACATTCTAAAAAGGAAACAATTATTTTTATTCATGGTTTAGTCGGCAATCGTCGTGCTTTTAAAAAAGAGCATAAACGATTTTCCGCCTCTTACAACATTATTACTTATGACTTATTAGGTCACGGCGATGATAAAGGAGAAGCTATCGAATTTTCATTACAGCGTCTCGTTGATCAATTATTGAATTTATACGAAAAAGAAGGCATTCAAAAAGCTCATATTTGCGCTTTAAGCTACGGCTGTTATATCTCTACCATTTTTGCACAAATGCATCCAGAAAAAGTTTTGAGCATTTGTCATATTGGTGGACATTATAATAACCCTTCCCTTTTATATAACGTATTTCAAAAGTTTTGGGAGAAGCGAGGAGACGATTACTCTAAATGGCTCTCTCAATACGCAAATACCATTTTTCCAAGTGGCATACTAAAGGCAAATCCGTTCGCAGTCATTTCAAGAAATATTTATTATCGGTTCGGATTGCAATTACATTCATCAATTATTGCCCAATCATTACGTCATCGGTTAGAATTCGATTTAAAATCTAAATTAAAATCACTTCCCCACCCTATTCTATGGGTAATGGGCGAACATGATCATCTCTATAAATCTTGTCTTTTTGATTTAAAGTCCATTCTTCCTAACGTTTTATATAAAGAAATACCGCTAGCAGGACATGCAGCAAACTTATTCCGCCCCAACTACTTTCATGATCTATACGCTCGATTTTTAAACGGGAAGTTACAGTAAAAACTATTACCTTCCAATTTATTAAACTATAAAAAGGCTTCCCAAGTTTCCCTGGAAAGCCTTTTCTCTATACGAAAAGTATATAATCTACTTTTTCTTAGTATGCTTTTGTGTAACCTAATAGGTGCTTGCTCCAGTAAGAGTTACTTACAGAACTAATACGTACACCAGTTGCATCAGTTTCTGCACTAATGAACTGACCGTTTCCTAAGTAAACACCCATGTGAGAAGGACCTGATTTATAAGTGTTTTGGAAGTATACTAAATCACCTGGTTGTGGATTGCTAGTTTTTGTTTTAGAGCTCCAGTATCCAGCAACTGTTTGACGAGCGCCTTTATGACCAGTTTGATTTAATACGTAGTGAATGAATCCACTGCAATCAAAACCAGCAGGTGTTGTACCAGCTGTTCTGTATGGTGAACCATTTAATGATCTAGCGAATCCAGCGATTGAAGATGTATCTCCACCAGTTGTTGGTTTTTGTACGTCTTTACCTGGTTGTTGAACGTTATTTGTAACGTTATTGTTATTTGTAACGTTGTTTACTCCGCCTTTTACAAACTTAACGAAGTCTGCACTTACGTAACCTGTGCGGCCGTTATGGTTAATTTTGTACCAACCATTTTCAGCGCCAGTAACGTTTAATACTGTACCGTTTGTTACACCACCGATTACAGCGTTGTATGTAGCTGGGCCTGTACGTACTTTTAAAGCACCAGTGTTAACAACATAAGAACCACCAGTTTGAACTGTAGTAGTATTGTTGTTTGTAGTTGGTTGTTGTGTTTGGTTAGATACAGCAGAACCACCTTTTGTTACGAAGTCTTTGCTTACGTATCCAGTTCCACCATTGAAGTTGATTTTAAACCAATCTTGTACTTCACCAACAACTTGTACTGTTTTACCTTTATTTACAGAGCCTAATACTGTATGAGATGTACTTGGGCCTGTACGTACGTTAAGTGAAGAAACGTTTACAGTGTAAGTACCAGTTCCTTGTTGAACAGTAGTTCCTGTTTTACCACCAGTCGTTACGAAGTCACCACTTACATAACCAGTTTGACCGTTTACAGTTACTTTGAACCAACCGTTTTCTTGTCCAATTACTTGTAGTACTTGACCTTGTTTTACTTTAGAAATAACGCTATGTCCTGTACCAGCACCTGAACGAACATTTAATACATCAGCAGTTACTGTGTATTTTAAGTCGGATTTTGTTTCTACAGTTTTTGTTTCAGTTACAGTCGTTTGTGTTTGAGTTTGTCCATTAATTTCTTTTAGCGCTTCGTTTGAAACTTGTGCATGAGCAGAATCCATACCTGGAACTGCAACACCTGCTACTGAAGCTGCTGCTAAACCTGCAATTACTTTTTTCATAAGTTGTCTTTACTTCCTTTCCCTACTATCCTCTTAAAAAAAAACTTATAAACTTAATACTTTACAATATTATCAAAGTAAAATATTCATTAAGTTCCATTTTTTAACAAGAGTTTTATTTTTCACACAGAGTTCATTTTAAACGAGCGAAGTGAAATCCGTGTGAACTTCATGTGAACTTTACCATTAAACTTACTCTTTTTGCAATGCTTTTTTTATATTTCTTATGTATTTTATTGAAAATTCGACATACCATTCATTATCTTAGTATATATTTTCTATCCACTTAAAAAAATTCTATTCATCTAACACAATGCAAAGAATGTATTTCCTAGTATAGTTCTTCCTATGAAGTATACTCTTATCATGACAAAAAACACTTTTTTTATCAATAGTATAATATTTTTAGAAAACTATTTTTGATACTATCTATCGCTTTTAAAAGATTTGACGATTTGTAAGATTTAACTTCAAAAATTCTGTTCTAATTTGACGAAAATGTACATTCCACTAACTATTTTTCACTACATATGGAATTTTCAGGATATTTATATTATCATATATACAGTGGTACCTTAATCCATACAAATATTATCCACCCTACCCGGAAACCAATCGAACTTTTACAGGTCGGTATTCTCCACTTAACATTGAATTTTGAGATGGAAGCCTTATTGCCTGCAAATAGCGAAATCAAAAAGGAGGTATATTTATGAAAAATATAATAGATAATCCTATCAATAAAAATATAGAACTGTACTATGCTTTTTTTCAATTCGTTTCAATTATTACCTTACAAAAAATATCAACTGTTGAAACACGTAAAAACGAATTAAAAGATCAGATGAAAAATTCCTATCAAAAAAATCCTTACTACTTATAAAAAGGTGAACAGGTTGTATCCCTGTTCACCTTTTTATAAGTAGCAAAACCCCGATTGGTTCAAATAATAATTAGTGGGGGATAAACAATTCCCCCGCTCGTTCCTACATTATTTATATAATTTTCACACGGTTTTCTAAAGGCTGGTATTCTTTTTCACCTGCAGGTACAACTGGTTTACCAAACGGCATTTGCGCAATAAGCTTCCAATTTTCTGGAACTCCCCATTCTTTTCTCACTTCTTCATCAATTAATGGATTGTAATGTTGCAATGTAGCACCAAACCCTTCAATTTCCAAAGCTGTCCAAATTGCAAATTGTAACATTCCTGAGGATTGCTGAGACCAAATTGGAAAGTTCTCTTTGTATAATGCAAATTTTTCTTGCAGTTCTTCCACCACTTCACTATCTTCGAAGTATAGAACTGTTCCATAACCACTTTTAAATGCATTCATTTTTTCTTCCGTAGAAGCGAAGTTATTTTCAGGTACAATTTTTCGTAACGTTTCTTTCGTAATATCCCATAACTTATCGTGTTGTTCTCCAAGCAAGACGACAACGCGAGCACTCTGAGAGTTAAAAGCTGAAGGTGTATGTTTTACAGCATGATAAATTACTTCTTGAATTTTTTCATCAGAAACTACTTGTTCTTTACTAATTGCGTAAATAGATCTTCTGTCTTCAATTGCTGAGTAAAAATCTTTTGCCATCATAATTCCCTCCAATTTTCATTTGAGGCTTTTTCCTATGTACACATCATATGCCCCTCAAAACTTATTATTAATAAGTTTCTAACTTTATAATATAAACAAACAATAATAAACTCAAATAATAACACTCACATTTTTTACCTTTTTACTTTATTAGTGCTAAAAAATAAAAGGCAATTTGTTGTTACCGATAGTACGTAACAACAAATTGCCTTTCTTATATGATGATCCAACTCAGTATTTCACTTAATTAATTAAGCCAAATGCATAAGACATTAGCTTATTCGTCTCTGTAAAACGCTTTGTTTTACCTTTTGTTCCCATAACAACTGTAATAATACGAGTATCACCTTGTTTTGCTGTACCCGTAAAACAATACCCTGCGCTATCTGTAAATCCTGTTTTTAATCCGTCTATTCCTTCTATATATAAAGCTTTATTATTTTTGTTTAACATATCATTTGTACTTATAACATTAATATTATTAAATGCTAACTGACTTTGACGTAAGTGAGTCACTTCTAATATTTCTGGGTAATCTTTTATAAGATGATACGCCAAGTTTGCTACATCACCAGCCGTCATTTTTGTTTCACTTCCATCGGGCTCTTGTAATCCAGAAGCATTTGCAAATTTAGCATGTTCCGACATTTTTAACTGTTTCGCTTTTGCATTCATAAGCTGAACGAAATCTTTCTCCGATTTTGCCATATGTTCTGCTAAAGCCACAGCTGAATTATTAGCTGACTCAATCATTAATGCATGATATAAATCTTTAACAGTTAATGTATCATTAACTTGTACTGGGATTCTCGCTCCCTCTGTTTGTGCCGCTTTCGCACTCATTTTCACCGGATCTTCCCAGCGAACTTTCCCATTATGTACATTTTCTAATAGAAGATATGCTGTCATCATCTTAGACATACTTGCTGGCGCAAAAGCCTCATTTTCATTATGTTGATAAATAATATCTCCATTACTCGCATCAATAATCATAGCTGCTTTTGCATCAATTTCCGGTGGTATGTACTTTGGTGGGACTACTTTTTCAACTAATCCTGTTTTAGGTAGTTCTGCCACTTGTAAAGGTTGTCCCTCTATACTTGTTGCACTCTTTTGAGTTCCTTGGAATAAGAACCAACATATCCCTAAAACAATGACTAATAGGACTGTCAGCCTTCCCCATTTTAACCGCTTCATTTCAAAACTCCTTTAACAAACCTTTTATACACTCACATTTAACCTTAACAACTTTCCCTTTATATCGTCAAGGTAAAAAGCATATTTATTCATCTACAGCAATTATTATTTCAATGCATGTATGTTACAATAACAATACTGAAATATAAGAATATTCAATGATAAATCCTTATGAATAAAACTATTAATAGAAGGGATTCATACAAATGCTACTTCCAAAATCATTAAAATACGGAGACACAGTCGGGATCTACTCCCCTTCTTCACCAGCAACCTACACTTCTCCAAAAAGATTTGAACGAGCAAAATCTTACTTACAACAGAAAGGGTTTTATATATTAGAAGGTTCATTAACAGGTCGATATGATTTCTATCGTTCGGGTAGTATACAAGAGCGTGCTGAGGAACTGAATGCTTTAATAAGAAACCCTAATGTTTCTTGTATCATGTCAACAATTGGTGGCATGAATTCAAATTCAATATTACCTTATATTGATTATAATGCTTTTCTAAATAACCCTAAAATAATGATTGGGTACTCAGATGCAACTGCTTTATTACTAGGAATTTACACCAAAACAGGAATCCCTACATTTTATGGACCAGCTCTCGTCCCTTCTTTTGGCGAATTCGAACCTTTTGTTGATTGCACATACAAATATTTTGCTGAAACTTTACTACATGATCATTCTCTTCCTTATCATATAAAACAACCATTATTTTGGTCAGATGAATTTATTAATTGGGAAGAAAAGACAAAGGAGAAAGAACTTCGACCAAACGATTGGATTTCAGTAATTGATGGCAAAGCTACTGGACGTATTATTGGCGGGAATTTAAACACGATACAAGGAATTTGGGGTAGCCCTTATATGCCACATATTCAAGAGGGTGACATTCTCTTTATTGAGGACAGTTCAAAAGATGCAGCTACTATTGAAAGAAGCTTTTCATTCCTTAAAATTAACGGTGTATTCGATAAAATTTCAGGTATCATTCTTGGAAAACATGAGCAATTTGATCATTGTGGTACAAATCGAAAACCTTTTGAAATACTATTAGAAGTACTTCAAAATCAAAGAATTCCTTTTCTAGCAGACTTCGATTGTTGCCATACACATCCAATGATTACCCTACCTATCGGTGTTCAAGTAGAGTTGGATGCAACAAATAAAACGATACATATTATAGAATCTTGGAAAAAATGAATACATGGCTTTTATTGTTTTACAATAAAAGCCATGATACTATATAATTTGGAATGTGAAAGATTAAACTAAATACGTTCCAATATCTATCATTAGAAAAATTAGGTATAAATATATATTTATATGCAAAAGAGAGTGAATAAATGAAACCAACTATTAAAAATTACTTATTTTTACATGTAGCTTTTTTGATATATTCTATCATTATGGTTTACATGAAATGGGCGGCTAAATTTCCCATTGCTTCCATCTCATTTTTTATTGCTTATTTCGGGCTAGTTATACTTTTATTTGGATATGCAATTTTATGGCAACAAGTAATTAAACATTTCGAAATATCAAAAGCATATTCACATCGCGGGATTATTATACTATGGTCAATGCTTTGGTCAGTATTTCTATTTGGAGATACGATTCAGTGGAATCATTTACTTGGTGCAGCTATTATTATCGTCGGAATTGTGGTGGTGACAAAAGATGAATAGTTATATGTTATTATTTATTTTCGGGATAATTTTAGCTAATTACTCACAAATATTATTAAAAAAAGCTACTTTGCAACAATACGATTCTAGAATAAAAGAATATATGAATCCTTATGTTATTATCGGCTACTCTTTATTTGTAATTAACGCTGGATTAAATGTTATCGCTATGAAGGGCATGGCATTAAAACAAGCATCAGCATTAGAATCCTTAAGTTATATCATCATATTAATTTTCGGTTGGTATTTCCTGGGAGAAAAAATAACGAAACGTAAACTCATCGGCAACATGATTATTATCGTTGGTGTAATCGTTTATTGTATCCAATAGTAAAAGGCTCCGTTTGTGATAAACGGAGCCTTTTACTATTGACCTAAATTTTGCACCTTATCTTTCAAATCTCGAACTTGATCTACCGTCTGCATAAGCTCAGAGTTTTTAAACTCTTCTACATTCACTTTCCCTTCTTCTATCTTTGTCATCGCCGTATCAATTAACGTATTTAACTTTTCGTTATATCCGACGATTTGCTGATGAAGATCCTTTGCTACATCAGGCGGTGTTAATTCATTAAAAACGGGTATATCTTGTTTAATTTCACTAAGCTTCGTTTCTAATTCTTTCCGGGCTTCGCTATCATTAACGGCTTTTTCAGCTAATGCTGGTGCATCATTTGCAAATGCACTTATTTCATTTACATAATCTGTCGCTTTTTGAGCATAATCTATGGAGTTCTTTCCTTGTTCAACGAGTGAACATCCCATCAAACCAATTGTAACTATAAATACTAATAAAATTGATTTTATTTTCATTTTAGGCTCCCTTCATCTTTATAATTGTCTGTAAGTTTCTCTATCCTAACTTCTAGCTACATTACTTATAACCTTTTTTCAAATAGCTATTTATCCTCTTACATGCCCGATTACCATTACAACATCTACTTCTATATGTACGCTAATAATATCTTCAATTATATCCGTATATCCTTGTCCTATAGCTGTTCCATAGTGTAATGTAAGCCCCTTCTTTTCATACACTGACTTTGGTACTGAAAAAATAAATCTCCTCAAATTGCTTTCATCAGCCGGTTCCATAATTAAAACAATCCCATCCTCATCAAACATATACGCTCGCCCTCCAACTTTACATTCACTATGGCTCAGTATTGCCTTGGTCAGCAAAATTTAAAACATAATACGTTTATATACACACTCTGCTGCACCATAAAAATAAAAAACATTCCTTCTTTTTGTTAAGAAGGAATGTTTTTTAAAAAATCAATTTCTAACTCTAGCATCTTTCTTTGACGAGGTTTTATTTTTCTTACGGGAACTCCAGCATAAATATACCAATCTTCTAAACTCTTTTTCACCATACTCATCGCACCTACTGCCGTGCCTTCTCCTATAGTTACATTTGGAAAAAGAATAGAATTAGCACCAATAATCGCATGTTTTTTTAAAATAACTTTTTCTGTTTTCACATTCCTATATTGATTCGGGACGGTTGGCCCCATTAATGTATTCCCACTGAAATCATCTAGTACTGCATATACTAAGGTTTTAGCTGAGATATTTGCAAAGTCATGCATTTCAATTCCAACTTCCCCTCCATATAACGCTGTATACGCTGATATATGCGAATAACTTCCAATTGTGATTTTGCCACTTAAAATGCAAAAATCATCAATTCTTACATGATTACCAACTGATATAACACTTGGATTGTATATACTTGCTTTTTTACTAATCAATACATTTTTCCCAACAGATAAAAATCCAATTTTCTTTAGCTCTTCTTGACTATAAAAACTATTCATCTGCCGACACCACCTTCTGTCCTAAACAGATTACAATTTGTT
>NZ_JAKUFR010000033.1:0-51492 GCF_022663555.1 Bacillus cereus group sp. BfR-BA-01381 | reverse complement strand
ATGGATAACAATCAACCACCGAATGTGATGCCGCCGAATCCGTATTATCAACAACAAAATCCATACTATGGTATGCCGTATCAGCAAGGAGTGCCGTTTGGACCACAGTATACGTCTATGCCAAATCCAAATATGATGCCGATGGATAATAATATGCCGCCGCTTGTGCAAGGCGAGGAAGATTGTGGATGCGGTGGAGAGAGTAGGCTATATAGTCCACAACCTGGAGGGCCACAATACGCGAATCCTTTATATTATCAACCAACTCAATCAGCATATGCACCACAGCCAGGAACGATGTATTATCAACCAGATCCACCAAATGTATTTGGGGAGCCAGTTTCAGAAGAAGAGGATGAAGAAGTTTAAAAAAGGTGGGATTATTCCCACCTTTTTTGTATGTAGATTCATTCTGGAAACGAAAGGTTTACACCAAATGTTAGAAAATTCCCAGTGAAATATTAACAGTGTAAAAACCTGCTCTGTTACTCATCATAAGAGGGAGCTTTTCAGAAGAGAAGTTCATTCTAACAGAGGGGGTTTTTCTATTGAATACGAAAGTAAAAGTGATTGCTGCTTCTTTGTTAGTTACTAGTGCATTAGCTGCATGTGGTACACCAAAAAACAATGCAATGGATGGACGTAACTACAATTACGAGCGTACATCTTATAATGATACACACCAGTATCGTGATAATGTGACGCGTAACGATCGATATACAGACTATGTAACATATAGAAATGGTCGTAACGATACAGGATACAACTATTACCGTGATGTAAATTACAACGGTCAAATTGCTAATCCGCATCCAACACGTAATATTACAATGAACAATTCATACATTAACAATGATGGTAAAACTGCAGAAAGAATTACAAATCGTGTGAAACGTATGAATAACGTAGACCGCGTGTCTACAGTTGTATATGGCAACGATGTAGCGATTGCAGTAAAACCACGTAATACAGTGACAAATGAAACGGCGATGGCGAATGAGATTCGTCAAGCAGTTTCAAATGAAGTTGGAAACAGAAACGTATATGTTTCTGTAAGAAATGATATGTTTACTCGTGTCGATGCAATGAGTACACGTCTACGTAACGGTACAGTTACAAACGATTTTAATCGTGACATAGGAAATATGTTCCGAGACATTCGTTACGGTTTAACTGGTACAGTGCGATAGCAAAATAAAAGAGGAAGGGTAGCCCTTCCTCTTTATTCATCGTTATCCTGTAAACGACGCTTTTTTATAAAATAACTAACGGAGTAAGATACTAAAAAGCATATGAAGAGAATACTGCCTGTTAAAATGGCTTCAAAGAGAGGTCTTTCTGGACTGAAAATAATATAAATAATAGCCATAACACTCCCAACGATAAGGGAGCGAAAGACAAGTTTATAATAAGGAGTTAATTGTATGTCCTTTTCGCTTTCTTCTACATCGATTGAAATGCTTAACTGTAAATAACTAAGCACAATACTCGTAAGAATAAATAATAGCCATAATGGAGATTTCGTCATTTGATCTAGTCCTTCAGTGAATCCAATATAGCCTAAAATTCCAATTATACCAAGTGATTGAAAAAGAAAGGCAATACGTATATTTTTTAATGTTTGCAGAATGAGACGTTCATCTTTTATTTTTTTCACAATATCCATCTCCTGTTTATGATGATTTTGCTGTTATATTAATTGTAACATATATGTTGCATTTATCAATTTATAATTTACATATAATTTGTTTGGATGAAAGAGGAAATAAAATATTTTTATAAACATGTTGCACTTATACTTTATTAATGTTATATTAGCAAAGCGATGAGCTAATTTACGTAAGACGAGAGATATGCTTAAGTGCTAAACACGCGAATGTGGTCGCCTGGTCTCTCGCCGTAAACGCATCAAGACGCCTGCTTTGCAGGCGTCTTTCATTTTATATGAATGTAATGGGAAGAGTGGAGGAATCCAATCTTCCTTTTTTTATCGAAGAAAAGTCTGAAAATAAAGTTATTTACAACTGCGAATGAAAGAGTTACTATTTAATGGTAATATATTACATGTTATATATATAAGGTTGGGATGAATAGGATATGGAGAATTTTGAATGTAGAAATACAGAAGTTGTATTAGAGAAATTTCAGGTCGTAACACCTATATTTCAGGCGTTGGGAGATGAGAATCGTCAGCAAATTATTATGCTGTTATTAGAAAATAAACAGATGAATGTCACGCAAATAACAGATAAAATGGGGATTTCTAGACCAGCTGTTTCGCATCATTTGAAAATTTTAAGACAAGCAGAACTAATTGTAGCGAATCGAAATGGAAAAGAAATTTTTTATTCTATAATAGCCGGAGAATTTTTAAAACAGGTGAAAGATTTACTTCAAGCAATAGAATCAAATTATTAATTTTTTTTAACTAACAAGTAAACAAGTTTAAACTTTTAAACTTGTTTACTTGAAAGGGGTAATAAAAATGAAAAAAATAAATCGTATGTATGTCATTATGTTACTTGTTCCTTTATTTTGGGGTGGGTCTTTTGCAACAGCAGAGCATGTTATTACTGAAATTCCACCGATTACTGCGGCAACAATTCGTTTTGGTCTAGCAGGTTTTATTTTAATAGGCATAGTTTTTATGAAATCTGAGTGGAATACAAGTTTGTTATTAAAGAATTGGAAAGGGTTGTTATTTGTATCATTAACAGGTATTTTTGGCTACAATGTTTTTTTCTTTATGGGACTTAACTATACTTCCACTTTGAATGGCTCGCTTATTATTGCTACAATGCCCGTTTTTGTAACATTAGGAGCAATATTATTTTTTAAAGAGTCTTGGAGTATAAAAGTCGGAATAAGTTTAATGTTGTCTCTTATCGGTGTAATAGTTGTTATTACGAGTGGTTCAATGAATACACTTATGTCTTTGTCATTTAATAAGGGCGATCTTTTATTTATAGCAGCTTTAATCTGCGGGGTGTTATATAGCTTAACAGGAAAAAAAGTTATGAGTGGTGTCTCCCCTTTGTTAACTACAATGAGTATGACGGTATTGGGTACTTTGTTTTTAGCAGGCCTTTCTCTATATGAAGATGGATGGGGAAAGGTTGGGACGTTTTCTTTACAGGGATGGATAGAAATGTTGTATATGGTCATATGCGGGACGTTAATTGGATATATCGTGTTTAATAAAGGAGTAGAAGAGCTAGGTGCAAGCAAAGCGAGTATGTATTTAAATCTAACTCCTATTGTAGCTACTTGTATATCAGTTGTCCTATATGGAGCAGCTGTTACGTGGCAACAAATAGTTGGAATGGCAATCGTATTAATTGGAGTCTATATAGCGACAGTACAATCAAATAAAGATATAAAAAAGCTTTCAAGTAATCAATATGTTTCGAAATAGGTAGAAATCATTGGACTCTATAAGTCTTAATGAGAGTAATCTATGAATTAGGGATAAAACCCCCATTTCCGGAAAAACTACTAATGAAAGTTTGATCATGCCTAAAAGAGGTGAACGGAAATGAAATGGATACTGATTACAATGCAAGCGTTCGTTATGATGTTTTGTTTAGTTTATGAAACGAGTGCAAGGGCGGAAGGGCCAGTACCAGAAGTAACAGAAAAAGAACCGGAAGTTACAATTTTATTAGAGCGCATGTATGTTGATGGAGAAGTAAGTGAAGAAATATTTACAGAAAAAGTAGCGGATTTAGAAAAGTTTTTACAGCAATATAAAGAATGGCAACTCGTTGATCGCGATGATGTACAAATTGTATTACAAAAGAAAGTTGATGATATTTCTCCTTTATTAAAAACGAGTGGTTATTTCGGTGTTTCAGAGGAAGGGATATTACAAATCTTTAAAGGTGTGCCGAAAAGTGATAATGCGATTCATTCCTTTTTTCAAATTGATATGAAAAAGCTAGAGAGTTATGAACGGGCGAAGTTGAAGCGTGGTATTCGTATTAAGTCAAAAGAAGGATTCGTGAAGACAATCGAAAAAATGAAGCAATACGCAGTACAAAGTAAGAAAAAAAGCAGCTCATGGTGAGCTGCTTTTTCTTATTTATTTTTATCTAAAATTTGTTTTGCGATTTCATCAATTAGCATATCTTTTCCGATTGGATTGAAGGCTTTCGTATTGAATATTTCGTTTGATACTTCATATACGTGATTGCTTTTTACTGCGTTATTATCTTTCCAAACGGCACTGTTTTTATAGTCTTCGTACACTTTATCAGCTTCTCCGCCGAAGTTTACAACGAACATTTGGTCAGGCTGGAATGCAACAAGACCTTCTAGCGATACTTGCGCCATCGTTTGTTTTAAATCTGTACCTTTTGTTGCTGGAAGTTTTAAGTCGTTAAAGATGATGTCACCGTACCCGAAGCTACCGTATACACGGAAGTTTTGTGGTGTAACTGCGACGAACATAAAGCTCTCATCTTTTGTTTTCTCTTTAATCTTTTTAGATAAAGAGTAGGCTTTTTTATCGTAGTCTGCAATCCATTTGTCGGCTTTCTTTTCTTCGTCAAATAGTTTACCTACTTCTTTAAACTTACCGCGCCAATCTTCTAAGTTTGTTTCTAGAACAACTGTCGGTGCTACTTTTTCTAGTTGATCATAAATTTTTAATTGACGATTGTTCAAAATAATTAAGTCTGGTTTTAAAGCAGTAACAGCTTCTAAATCAACTTTAGGTGCCCAATACCAACCTACTGCTTTTACTCCGTCTAGCTTTTCTGTCAAATGCTTTTGGATTTTATCTTTATATGTATTTGCTGTACCAACAGGTTTGTGTCCAAGAAGTAATAATTCTTCTGTTGAACCAGATAAATCAACAATTCTCTTTGGATTTACTGGAATTGTAGCTTCCCCTTTAGCGTGTTTTACAACTTTTGTTTTCGGTTGTTCTTTTGCTTTGGATTCTTCCTTTTGAGAAGAACAGCCAACGATAGAAAGAACGACTAGCATGATAGTAAATAAAATAAATACCTTCTGTTTCATCCTGATGTAACCCCTTTAATTAGTATTGATAATCATTATCGACTTCTGTATATTAATGTGCTTCAACCTTTCTGTCAATGGAAAATAACAGAAGTTTCAAATAGAGAACATTTGTTGGGGCAGTCTCGCTTTTCTATCATTAAATATGTTAAAATGGAATACATGATTTAAGAGGGAGAGATTGTATTTTGTTTGAATATGTTACAGGTTACGTGGAGTATGTAGGGCCGGAATATGTCGTAATTGATCATAATGGAATTGGTTATCAAATTTTCACACCGAATCCGTATGTATTTCAAAGAAGTAAGCAAGAAATCCGTGTCTATACATATCATTATGTGAGAGAAGATATTATGGCGCTTTACGGGTTTAAAACACGTGAAGAGCGTTTATTATTTACAAAGTTGTTAGGTGTGTCTGGTATTGGACCAAAAGGCGCTCTTGCAATATTAGCTTCTGGTCAAACAGGACAGGTCGTTCAAGCGATTGAACATGAAGACGAGAAGTTTTTAGTGAAGTTCCCGGGCGTAGGAAAGAAAACAGCGCGCCAAATGATTTTAGATTTAAAAGGAAAACTAGCAGACGTTGTACCAGATGCATTTGTTGATTTATTCTCAGACGAAGAACGTTTTGATGAGAAGAAAGGTTCGTCAGCGGAGCTTGATGAGGCGCTGGAAGCTCTGCGCGCACTTGGATACGCGGAACGAGAAGTTTCTCGCGTTGTACCAGAGTTATTAAAAGAATCATTAACGACGGATCAGTATATTAAAAAGGCACTTAGTCTTTTACTAAATGGTAAGAGGTGAGTATAATGGACGAACGTCTCCTTTCAGGGGAATCTGCATATGAAGATGCGGATTTAGAATATTCATTACGGCCACAGACGCTCCGTCAGTATATTGGCCAAGATAAAGCGAAACATAATTTAGAGGTGTTTATTGAAGCGGCGAAAATGCGTGAAGAAACGTTAGATCACGTGCTTTTATATGGACCACCAGGTCTTGGTAAAACGACGCTTGCGAATATTATTGCCAATGAAATGGGCGTAAATGTTAGAACAACTTCAGGACCGGCAATTGAAAGACCAGGTGATTTAGCAGCTGTATTAACAGCACTTCAGCCAGGGGATGTATTATTTATTGATGAAATTCATCGTTTGCATAGATCAATTGAAGAAGTACTATATCCTGCGATGGAAGATTTTTGTCTTGATATTGTAATTGGAAAGGGACCTTCAGCACGGTCTGTACGATTAGATTTACCGCCATTTACATTAGTTGGAGCAACGACGCGTGCAGGTGCGTTATCAGCGCCGCTTCGTGACCGTTTCGGTGTGCTTTCAAGATTAGAGTATTATACAGTAGATCAGCTTTCTGAGATTGTTGAACGTACAGCAGAAGTATTCGAAGTTGAAATTGACTCGTTAGCCGCACTAGAAATTGCAAGACGTGCTCGTGGTACACCTCGTATTGCAAATCGTTTATTACGACGTGTACGAGATTTTGCACAAGTTCGTGGTAATGGAACGGTTACGATGGAAATTACACAAATGGCATTAGAGCTACTGCAAGTAGATAAATTAGGTCTAGATCATATTGACCATAAATTATTGCTTGGTATTATTGAGAAGTTCCGTGGTGGTCCAGTTGGATTAGAAACGGTTTCGGCAACGATTGGAGAAGAATCTCATACGATTGAAGATGTGTATGAGCCGTATTTATTACAAATTGGCTTTTTACAACGAACGCCAAGGGGGCGAATTGTAACGCCACTTGCATACGAGCATTTCGGAATGGAGATGCCAAAAGTATGACGGAGATGCCAAAATTGCTTATTACAGCAGGTATCTTACTTATCGTTGTTGGCTTAGCTTGGAAGTTCATTGGAAGGCTTCCAGGCGATATTTTTGTGAAAAAAGGAAACGTTACCTTTTATTTTCCTGTCATCACATGTATTGTGTTAAGTATTGTATTATCTTTTATTATGTATATAATAAATCGATTCAAATAAGAAATAGGTGGATATAGTTATGGATATTAATCTGTTTGATTTTCATTTACCAGAAGAACTTATTGCACAAGTTCCATTAGAAGAGCGTGAAACATCAAGATTAATGGTGTTAGACCGTGAAACAGGCGATATTGAGCATAAACATTTTACGGACATTCTTTCTTACTTACATGAGGGGGATTGCTTAGTTTTAAATGAAACGAAAGTAATGCCTGCTCGTCTGCATGGTGTGAAAGAAGATACAGGCGCACACATTGAAGTACTTCTTTTAAAACAAGAAGAAGGCGATAAGTGGGAGACGCTTGTTAAGCCAGCGAAACGTGTAAAAGAAGGAACTGTTATCTCTTTTGGCGAAGGGAAATTAAAAGCAACTTGCACAGGAACTGCAGATCAAGGTGGACGTCAGCTTGAATTTTCATATGACGGCATCTTCTATGAAATTTTAGATGAACTTGGAGAAATGCCACTTCCTCCATATATTAAAGAGACGCTAGAAGATCGCGATCGCTATCAAACAGTATATGCGAAAGAAATCGGTTCAGCAGCAGCGCCGACTGCAGGACTTCACTTTACAGAAGAGTTACTGGAGAAGTTAAAACAAAAAGGCGTTGAGTTAGCATTTATTACACTTCACGTAGGGCTTGGAACATTTAGACCAGTTTCTGCTGATACGATTGAAGAACACCATATGCACGCAGAATATTACCATATGTCTGAAGAGACGGCGGCATTATTAAACCGTGTAAAAGAGAATGGTGGACGTATCATTACGGTAGGTACGACATCAACTCGTACGTTAGAGACAATTGCGACAGATCATGATGGCAAGCTTTGTGCTGCTTCTGGCTGGACAGACATTTTTATGTACCCAGGTTACGAATTTAAAGCAATTGATGGTTTAATTACAAACTTCCATTTACCGAAATCAACATTAATTATGCTTGTAAGTGCATTTGCAAACAGAGATAATGTACTTCATGCTTATAATGAAGCAGTAAAAGAAAAATATCGTTTCTTTAGCTTTGGTGATGCAATGTTCGTTGCCTCTCACGCTAAAATGGGAAACAAATAAAAGGAGTAAATTATGACAGCAATTCGTTATGAATTTATTAAAACTTGTAAACAAACAGGTGCCCGTTTAGGACGTGTGCATACGCCGCACGGTTCATTTGATACACCAACATTTATGCCAGTTGGTACACTTGCAACAGTTAAGACAATGTCACCAGAAGAATTAAAAGCAATGGATTCTGGCATTATTTTAAGTAATACGTATCATTTATGGCTACGTCCAGGTCACGAAATCATTCGTGAAGCAGGCGGTTTGCATAAATTTATGAACTGGGATCGTGCAATCTTAACGGACTCTGGTGGTTTCCAAGTATTCAGTTTAAGTGACTTCCGTCGCATTGAAGAGGAAGGCGTTCATTTCCGTAACCACTTAAATGGAGATAAATTATTCTTATCACCAGAAAAAGCGATGGAAATTCAAAATGCATTAGGTTCAGATATTATGATGGCATTTGATGAGTGTCCACCATTCCCAGCTACTTTTGAATATATGAAGAAATCTGTAGAGCGTACAAGCCGCTGGGCAGAGCGTTGCTTAAAAGCACATGAACGTCCACAAGATCAAGGTTTATTTGGTATTGTACAGGGCGGAGAGTTCGAGGAGCTTCGCCGTCAAAGTGCAAAAGACCTTGTTTCAATGGACTTCCCTGGTTACGCGGTAGGTGGTTTATCTGTAGGTGAGCCGAAAGATATTATGAACCGTGTACTTGAGTTTACAACACCACTTCTTCCAGATAATAAGCCACGTTACTTAATGGGAGTAGGTTCTCCTGACTCATTAATCGATGGTGCAATTCGTGGTATCGATATGTTTGACTGCGTACTTCCAACTCGTATCGCTCGAAATGGTACATGTATGACAAGTGAAGGCCGTCTAGTTGTCAAAAATGCGAAATTCGCAAGAGACTTCGGTCCGCTTGATCCAAACTGTGATTGCTATACATGTAAAAATTACTCTCGTGCGTACATTCGTCACTTAATGAAATGTGATGAAACGTTCGGAATTCGTTTAACGTCTTATCACAACCTTCATTTTCTGTTAAACTTAATGGAGCAGGTGAGACAAGCTATTCGTGAAGACCGTCTTGGCGATTTCCGCGAAGAATTCTTTGAACAGTATGGCTTTAATAAACCGAATGCTAAAAACTTCTAATACATAATTTAAAAGGAGGAACAAAAGATGAATCCAGGTATGATGAATATCGTTATGATCGTTGCGATGTTTGCGATTTTCTATTTCTTATTAATTCGCCCGCAACAAAAACGTCAAAAAGCAGTTGCTCAAATGCAAAGTGAGTTAAAAAAAGGTGATGCTATCGTAACAATCGGTGGTTTACACGGTACAATCGAATCAGTAGATGAAACGAAAATTGTTATTAAATCTGGTGGCTCACACTTAACTTTCGATCGTAATGCGATTCGTGAAGTTGTGAAAAACTAATGAGGAAGGCCCTGCATGAAATGTGCAGGGCTTTTTTTAGTTATTTTGTTTGGACATATTTACACCGAAAATGCCACCGAGTGTACTCGCGCCCATTAATGCTAATTGATAAAGTAACTGTGAGTTCGATAAAGTTTGAGAGAAACCTAAATAGTTAACTAGAAAAACAAGTATAGTGAATGTAAGTCCTGTTGTGAAGCCTACTAGCCAACCTTTCCCTTGTGCTTTTTTGCCGGCAGTAAACCCGGATATAAGCATAGATAAAAGTGCTAGTATAAAAATAGTAATAGCTAATGTTCCTTCATTCATATCTGTAAATTTTAATAAAAGAGCCATAATCATGCTAGTAACTGTTGCGAGAATTAATAGGATAACGATACCGAAGCCGATTGCAGTTGATAATTTTTTCGTTCCATCCATTTATACATTCCCCCTTTTTAATACAAGCATATTTTCCTTTTGCCTAAGTTAGACTATTTTCTTTTTTATAGGGGAGTCTATACGTAAAAAGGAGATGTAGAAATGGAATGGGTATCAATCATTGGCCGGACGATGCTGTTGTATATCATCATCTTAATTATTTTTCGTCTTATGGGTAAACGTGAAATTGGAGAGCTAAGTGTATTAGATTTAGTCGTATTCATTATGCTTGGTGAAATGGCAGTAGTCGCAATTGAAAATACCGATAAATCACTTTGGCACCAATTAGTTCCGATGACGTTTCTTATGTGTATACAAATTATTTTGTCAGTTATTTCGTTAAAGTATCAACGCTTTCGGCATTTAATAGAAGGTGAGCCAGCCATTCTTGTAAATGCAGGAAAGATTGATGAAAAGAAGATGAGAAAGCAACGTTATAATATAGATGATTTAATGATGCAATTAAGGGAACAAGGAGTTGGAGATATCCGGGATGTAGAATACGCTATTTTAGAACCATCTGGGAAGTTATCTGTCTTTCAAAAACAAAAAGGTGGGCAGGATGCATTGCAGTTTACGCTTCCCCTTATTATCGATGGAGAAATTCAATCTAATCATTTACAAATGATTGAACATACAGATGAGTGGCTTGTTGAAAAATTAAAAAACTTAGGCTATAACGATGTAACAAAAATTTTATACTGTAGCTTTCAAAATGGACAATTTTTTGTTGATTTGAAAGAAAACTAGAGGCTTACTATACGACATAGTAAGCCCGTTTACTTCAAAAATGAAAGTTTTCGAATGATAGGGAGACGACTTAACTCTTCTTTTCGAATGAGCTTGAAAATGAAGAGGAGCACAATATAAACGAGTGTTGTTAAAGTGATTTCCCATAATGTTTGTATGCCAAGTGAATGAGAGAAAACTATATACTTATGAAGGTAAAAACCGAAGGAGCCTGCGATACCGATGGCAAGTCCGCCAAAAATATAGTCTTTTGCGTAAATGGTAAATGTAATTTTCTTTAAAACAGTAGCGTAATGAAGAAATGTTACCGTTACGATATTTGCTGCAATTGCAAGGGCAACCCCCATCATTTGAAACTCTGGCCTTGAGGCTAGTACGAAAATAACGATTAATTTCACGATTGCACCAATAAACGTATTCATCATGGCCGCACGTGCTAAGTTTAAAGCTTGTAAAACAGAGGTAAGTGGACTTTGAAAATAATGAAATAAAAAGCAAGGTGCAAGAAGCTGGATGAACGCTGTTGCACTATCCGATCCATACATAAGAGTTAAAACAGGAGAAGCAAATACGTATAATATAACGACTGACCACCCGCCAGTAATGAGTGAGATCCGAAGAGCTTGTTGTAAGCGGTGTTCTACTAATTTATGTTGTCTTTTTGCCATTGCCTCGCTAATAGATGGAACAAGTGCTGTCGAAAGAGCGTATGTAATAAAGGCTGGCAGTGAAAGAAGGGGGAATGCATACCCGTTTAATATACCGTATTGCTGAGTTGCGACGGAGGCAGCAACGCCGGCAATCGCTAAGCTTTGCATAACGACGATAGGTTCAAAAAAATAGGAAACGGAACCGATTAAACGACTTCCTGTAGTTGGAAGTGCAATATCCATAAGAGAATAAAATGTCCCTTTGCTTTCTTTTACAGTAGTGAAAAATCCAGAGCGTATAGATAAATGTTTTTCACGCTGGAATAAAGTGAGTAAAAATAATAACGATGCCACTTCACCGAGAACGGCTGATAACATAGCGCCAGCTGCAGCATATTCTACGCCGTAAGGTAAAAATAATTGAATACATATAGCGATAATTGTAATGCGGACAATTTGTTCTATAACTTGGGCGTAAGCGCTAGGTTTCATATTTTGTTTCCCTTGGAAATAGCCGCGTAAAACAGAAGAAACAGCAATAACAGGAACGACAGGCAAAATGGCCATTAATGGATAATACGTTCGTTCATCAGTTAATAATGTTTTTGCTAAAATAGGTGTGAGGAGCATAATTCCAATTGTTAAAATGATACTAATAACGGATGTAACAGCTAATGATACGGTTAATATTTTTTTAACTTTTTGTTTATCATTCACAGCTTCTGCTTCTGCTACAAATTTTGCGATTGCGACAGGAAGACCGATTTGTGTTAATGTAATTGCTAGAATAAATGTAGGGACGGCCATCATATAAAGGCCAACGCCTTCTTCTCCTAAAATACGTGCCATTACAATACGATTAATAAATCCTAGAATTTTGGTAATAAAGCCGGCTATCATTAAAATAAATGCGCCTTTTAAAAAGCTTTGTCTCGTCATGGTCTTCTCCTACCTTCTCAAAATCAGTGGAATGATTTACAATAATTTATATGCACGTACGAGACAAGAATGACAAGCATTTAAGAGAGTGCTCTTGAAAGTAGTTATTGCTGTCCATTAGAGCGGGATTAAAAGCGACTTTTCGTGCTGAAATAAGAAGGAGATGTTATATATGTTAGATAGAGAGGCTTTGGTAGAATCATACCGCGGACAGTTACAAGTCGTTTTAGAAAGTAAAGTAGAAGAGTTCCAAATGTTCGGCTACGACCGAGTAACAGATGATGACATTTGGAAGTTTCTTAAAGTGAAAAAGTGGAAGAAGATAGACAGTGACGTTAGATTGTATGAATTAGTTAATGACGTATTAACAGTAACAGCTAATGAATATATGACGTATTTAACTGTTGAAGCATATCAAGCGCCACTTTGGTCATTTGATGAATATGAAAATAAATAACCGACTGCAATTGGTTTGTTCTTCCTTTTGCAGTATAATGATAGGTATTGATAATGAGGAAATAATTATGTCTAAGATTATATATAAAGGGGGTAGTGAAGAGAGAAAACAAATAATGAAAGTGTAGGTAATGTGAAAACTTACCGGCACAGCTAGTGATGAGCTAGCAAAATTATAGAAAGGAAGTCTACTAACTAGGCGTATGCACACGTGTGAAAGTGAATCGTAAAAGATTTATTTGAAGTGTTAGTAGCGGAAAGAGGGTACATATGGCAAAGCGTGGTACGAGAATTGCCGCCTTTTTCCTCATCGTTTTATTAATCGGTGGAGTAATTGGTGCGGCAGGAAAAGACATAGCAAAAGGAATTAGTCTAGGACTAGACCTTCGCGGTGGTTTTGAAATTCTTTATGAAGTAAAACCAGCCAAAAAAGGTGATAAAATTGACCGAGAGGCACTTGTAAGTACAGTAGGTGCTCTTGAAAATCGTGTCAATGTACTCGGTGTAAGTGAACCGAACATTCAAATTGAAGGGCAGGACCGAATTCGTGTACAGCTTGCTGGTGTACAAGATCAGCAAAAAGCACGTGAAATGTTATCAACGCAAGCGAAATTAACATTCCGTGATGTAGATGACAACCTTCTTATGGATGGAACGGATTTAAAAGGCGGCGGAGCGAAGCAAACATTTGATGACCAAGGCCGTGCGAGCGTAGGTCTTACATTAAAGAGTGCTGAAAAATTCCGCGAAGTAACTGAAAAAATTTCAAAAATGCCACCACCAACGAATTTAATGGTAATTTGGCTTGATTTTGAAGAAGGAAAAGATTCGTACAAAGCAGAATCTGCAAAACCGAATCCGAAGTTCTTATCAGCAGCAACAGTAAACCAAGTGTTTAACCAAGCTGAAGTATCTATCGTAGGTGGAAACTTTACAGTTGAAAGCGCGAAACAACTTTCATCTTTATTAAATGCAGGTGCACTTCCTGTTGATTTAAAAGAAATGTATTCAACATCTGTTGGAGCGAAGTTTGGTCAACAAGCGTTAGAGCAAACAATTTTCGCTAGTGCGATTGGTATCGCTCTTATTTTCTTATTTATGCTTGTATTCTACCGTTTACCAGGACTTGTAGCGGTTATTATGTTAGGTCTATACATTTTCGTTACATTACTTGTCTTTAACTGGATGCATGCAGTTCTTACGTTGCCAGGTATTGCGGCGTTAGTGCTCGGGGTAGGTATCGCGGTTGATGCGAATATTATTACGTACGAGAGACTGAAAGAAGAGTTGAAAATTGGTAAGTCAATGATGTCGGCATTCCGTGCTGGTAACCACCGTTCATTAGCAACCATTTTAGATGCGAACATTACAACACTTGCAGCAGCTGGTGTATTATTCGTTTATGGTAATAGCTCTGTAAAAGGGTTCGCAACAAGTTTAATCGTAAGTATTTTAGTCGGTTTTATTACGAACGTATTCGGTACTCGTTTCTTACTAAGTTTACTTGTAAAGAGCCGTTACTTCGATAAGAAACCAGGATACTTTGGTGTGAAACAAAAGGATATTATTCCATTAACAAAAGGTGTAGTACATCCACCGACAAGATTTGATCGTATTAACTTCGTAAATGTCGGTCATAAATTCCTTATCTTCTCGATGGTAGTTGTAATTGCAGGTGCAATTATTTTACCAATTTTCAAATTGAATCTTGGTATTGACTTTGCGAGTGGTACACGTATCGACTTGCAATCAAAACAAGCAGTTACTGTGTCTGATGTTCATAAAGATTTCAAAGAATTGAACATTGACGTGAAGGAAGAAAATATTGTACCGACTGGAGATGACAATAAAGGATTCGCAGTTCGTACATTAGGTGTTCTATCAAAAGATGAAATTGCGAAAACAAAAACATTCTTCCACGATAAATATGGTACAGATCCAAACGTAAGTACAGTTTCACCAACAATCGGGAAAGAAATTGCACGAAATGCATTTATCGCAGTATTAATTGCTTCTGCGGTTATCATTTTATACGTAAGTATTCGTTTCCGATTTACGTATGCATTATCTGCAGTACTTGCATTATTACATGATGCATTCGTTATGATTGTTATATTTAGTATTTTCCAGTTAGAGGTAGACTTAACGTTTATCGCTGCGGTATTAACAATTATCGGTTATTCTATTAATGACTCGATCGTTACATTTGATAGAAACCGTGAATTATACAAACAGAAAAAACGAGTACGTGATATAAAAGACTTAGAAGAAATCGTAAATGCAAGTATTCGTCAAACGCTTGGTCGTTCGATTAATACCGTATTAACAGTGCTATTCCCAGTAATTGCATTGCTTATTTTCGGCAGTGAGTCACTACGTAACTTCTCGTTTGCGTTACTTGTTGGATTAGTTGTAGGTACGTATTCTTCTGTTTTCGTTGCTTCTCAAATTTGGTTAATGCTTGAAAACCGTCGTTTGAAAAAGGGCAAAAACAAGAAAAAGGTTGAGAAAGTAGAATCTGAACCGCAAGTATAAAAAAGATGATGTCTCTTTATGAGGCATCTCTTTTTTCGTTTGTGGATACAATAAGATAGCAACTTTTAAAAGTGGGAATGGAAAAAAGTGGAGATATTATCGCTGTTTTTGTTACAATAAAGTGAAACTTTAATCAGTGGCGGTTTTCTTCATCCCTCACTGATTATTAGTTGAACCAATCGGACTTTAATGGGCAGCCCGACCCCCACCTTACTTCTTTGCTTTCGCTGAATTTTGAGGTGGGGGTCTTACTGCCCGTTAAAGTGGGATAAAAAGATAGGTTAAGAAAAGAAGGGATTTTAATGATGGAAAAAGATGAGCGTTTTAAACAGGCCGAGTTCGGTGCTATTGTCGGGATCGTTGGTAATATTATATTAGCAATTATAAAGGCGGTAATTGGTTATATTGGGAACAGTAAAGCGCTATTAGCGGATGCTGTGCATTCTGCATCAGATGTAATTGGTTCGCTAGCTGTACTGTTTGGATTGCGAGCAGCAAAGCAGCCGCCCGATGAAGATCATCCGTATGGTCATGGTAAAGCGGAATCGATTTCAGCGATTATTGTTGCAGTATTATTATTTATTGTGGGAATCGAGATAGCAATTTCGTCCATAAAAGCTTTTTCGCAGGAACTAGAACCGCCGAAGGGAATTACGATTTTTGCTGTTGTTCTTTCGATTATCGTGAAAGAAGGAATGTTTCAATATAAATTTCGATTAGGGAAAAGGGTAAATAGTGATGCAATTATTGCAAATGCATATGAGCACCGTTCAGATGTATTTTCTTCAATTGCAGCTTTAATCGGTATTTGTGCAGCGATTATTGGTGGTAAGTTCGGGTTCGATTGGCTTGTGTATGCTGATCCAATTGCAGGATTATTTGTTTCACTTCTTGTTGCAAAAATGGCATGGAGTATTGGGGCAGAAGCAATTCATGCAACGCTTGATCATGTTCTTCATGAGGAAGATGTTGTTCCGCTTAGAGAAGCAGTACTTCAAATAGATGGTGTGAAAAAAATCGGTTCGTTATATGCGAGGGAGCATGGTCATTACGTTATTGTAGATATTAAAGTTTCTGTAGATCCATATATTACTGTAGAAGAAGGGCATCGCATTGGCAAGCATGTGAAAGAAACGCTTATGCAGCAAGATAACGTACAAAATGTGTTTGTACATATAAATCCGTATTCTCCAAATTAAATATTATTAACATTTTAGTATATAGATATTGCAGCGTAGTTTGCATTATATTGTCACCCCTTAATCTGTCTTGTATAATGAACAGGTTAAGGGGTGATTTCGTGTTACAACCGAAGACGCGTTGGAAAGAAAAAGAATATAATAGCGAGCGAGTGAGTGAATTAGCAAGTAAATTACAATTATCACCACTTGTCGTTTCGTTATTCCTCGGTAGAGGAATAGATACAGAAGATAAGATTTTAGATTTTTTAAATACAGAAAATCAAGAATTTCATGATCCGTTTTTATTAGAAGGAATGGATAGAACGGTAGAACGTGTAAATAAGGCGATTCAAAATGGAGAGCAAATATTAATATTTGGTGACTACGATGCGGACGGAGTAAGTAGTACAACTGTTTTATATGTTGCCTTACAAGAATTAGGTGCAGACGTAGAATTTTATATCCCAAACCGTTTTACAGAAGGTTATGGACCGAACGAAGAAGCATTTCGTTGGGCGCATAGCGCAGGATTTTCACTCATTATTACTGTCGATACTGGTATTGCAGCTGTACATGAAGCGAAGGTAGCAAAGGAACTTGGGATAGATCTAATTATTACAGATCACCATGAGCCACCACCAGAATTGCCAGAAGCACTTGCGATTATTCATCCGAAATTAGATGGCGGTGTGTATCCGTTTCACTATTTAGCTGGTGTAGGTGTTGCGTTTAAAGTTGCACATGCACTACTGGGCCGTATACCAGAACATTTATTAGAAATTGCAGTGATTGGTACGGTAGCTGATTTAGTATCACTTCACGGTGAGAATAGATTGTTAGTGAAGCGCGGTTTAAAACATATGCGCATGACGAAAAATATCGGACTAAAGGCGCTATTTAAAGTTGCTAACGTTTCGCAAAGTGAAATTACAGAAGAGAGTATTGGCTTCTCAATCGCACCTCGTATTAATGCAGTTGGACGTTTAGAAGATGCTACGCCGGCTGTACATCTTTTATTATCAGAGGATCCCGAAGAAGCGAAAGAGCTGGCTGAAGAAATTGATGAGCTGAACAAACTGCGAAAAGATATTGTAAAGCAAATTACAGAAGAAGCTATTGCTGAAGTGGAAACGAATTTTCCGCCTGAAGACAATAAAGTATTAGTGCTTGCAAAAGAAGGATGGAATCCAGGTGTAATTGGAATTGTCGCTTCTAAATTAGTTGAACGTTTTTATCGTCCAACGATTGTATTATGCATTGATCCTGTAAAAGAAACTGCAAAAGGTTCAGCGCGTAGTATTGCAGGATTTGATTTGTTTGCAAACTTGTCAGATTGTAGAGAGTTATTGCCACACTTCGGAGGACATCCGATGGCAGCGGGAATGACGCTACATATGAATGATGTAGATGAATTACGCCGCCGTTTAAATGAACAGGCAGATACAATTTTAACAGAAGAAGATTTTATTCCAATTACAGCTGTCGATGCCTTTTGCAAAGTGGAGGACGTAACACTTGCAGCGATTGAAGATATGCAAAAGTTAGCGCCATTTGGTGTTGGAAATCCAAAGCCACGTATTGCGGTGAAAGATGCGGAGTTAGAAAGTATTCGTGCAATCGGATCAGATGGTTCTCATTTAAAGATGTCTCTTCGTGATGGACAAGCAACATTGGATACAATTGGATTCGGTTTTGGCGCATATGCGAAAGAAATTTCTCCAGTTGCAAAAGTATCTGTAATAGGAGAAGCGTCTATCAATGAATGGAATAATTTTAAGAAGCCGCAATTAATGGTACAAGATATTGCTGTAGAAGCATGGCAATTATTCGATTGGCGTAGTATGCGTAACGTAGAAGCAAATTTAGCAGAACTTCCGAAAGGGAAAATCACGATGGTGTATTTTTCTGAAGAGGTATTGAATAAATTTTCTTTAGAAGACTATAAAGAGCATATGATGCATGCATCAGAAGTGACCGAGTTAGATGATCAATACATCGTATTCCTTGATTTACCAAAAGGGACAGATGAATTAAGAGAGCTATTTAAAGTAGGATTCCCGTCGCGAATTTATACACTATTTTATCAAGAGAATAATCATTTATTTAGTACTGTTCCAACGAGAGAACATTTTAAATGGTACTATTCGTTCTTGAGCCAAAAATCACCATTTTCTTTAAGACAATATGGAGCGCAACTATGTCAGCATAAAGGTTGGTCAAAAGATACAGTAAATTTCATGACACAGGTGTTTTTTGAGTTAGAATTTGTTACAATAAAAGATGGCGTCATTTTTATGGCAGAAAAAAAACAAAAGCGTGATTTAATTGAATCGAGCACATATCGTGAGAAAATGAACCACTTACAATTAGAAAAAGAATTGGTTTATAGCACATATCAGCAACTATATACATGGTTTGAAACGATTCGTAATCATAAAGAAGTAGAACAGTTAGGGTAAAGGATTTGTATTTACAAACCTTTTAGATCTGAGGAGGATTCAGAAATATGGATTTCAAGCAACATATCGCAATTGTACCGGATTATCCAAAAGAAGGTATTGTGTTTAAAGACATTACACCGTTAATGAACGACGGTAAAGCATACAAAGCAGCAACAGATGCAATCGTTGAGTATGCAAAAGAGAGAGACATCGATCTTGTAGTAGGACCAGAAGCTCGTGGTTTCATTATCGGTTGCCCAGTTTCTTATGCATTAGAAGTAGGATTTGCGCCAGTTCGTAAATTAGGAAAATTACCACGTGAAGTAATTACAGTTGACTACGGTAAAGAATATGGTAAAGATGTTTTAACGATCCATAAAGATGCAATTAAACCAGGTCAACGCGTATTAATTACAGATGACTTATTAGCTACAGGTGGAACAATTGAAGCGACAATTAAGTTAGTTGAAGAGCTAGGCGGAGTTGTAGCAGGAATTGCATTCTTAGTAGAACTTACTTACTTAGATGGTCGTAAAATGTTAGATGGTTACGATGTATTAGTATTAGAAAAATACTAATCACTATATAGGTAAAACTACGGTGATAAAAAGTACCCGTGAATCTCTTGGAGAGGAGCGGGTACTTTTGTATAATTGAACAAAAAATTATAGTGAAATGTCAGTAAAATCTTTTCCTTTTCACAATTCACAATCATTGGGTTATAATGATAGAATATAATTTATTCTATTCAATAAAGATAAAGTCAATTTTCAATAAAAGGTGATTCGATGGCAAATGAGCAGGTACTAACAGCTGAACAGGTACTCGAGAAAGCAAGTCAATATTTAGTGGATGAAGATATTGAGCTAGTAGCACGTGCCTATGAATATGCACGCGATGCGCATAGCGAACAATACAGAAAATCGGGTGAACCATACATTATTCATCCAATTCAAGTTGCAGGTATTTTAGTTGATTTACACATGGATCCAGCTACAGTATCAGCAGGTTTCTTACATGATGTAGTAGAAGATACAGAGATTACATTAGAAGATATTGAACGGGAATTTAATAAAGAAATTGCTATGCTTGTCGATGGTGTGACAAAGCTCGGAAAGATTAAATATAAATCTCATGAGCAACAACAAGCAGAAAACCATCGCAAAATGTTTATTGCAATGGCTCAAGATATTCGAGTTATTTTAATTAAACTAGCCGATCGTCTTCATAACATGCGTACATTGAAACATTTGCCTCAAGAGAAGCAGCGTCGCATTGCGAATGAAACGTTAGAAATCTTTGCACCTTTAGCACATAGACTCGGAATTAGTACTATTAAATGGGAGCTAGAGGATACGTCACTTCGCTACTTAAATCCACAGCAATATTATCGTATTGTAAATTTAATGAAGCGTAAACGTGCAGAACGTGAAGAGTATTTAGAGGAAGTAATGACTGGTATTCGTGAGAAATTAGATGAAGTTGCAATTCAACCTGAAATTTCTGGAAGACCAAAACATATTTACAGCATTTATCGTAAAATGGCACTGCAAAATAAACAGTTCAATGAAATTTATGATTTATTAGCTGTACGTGTCGTTGTAAATAGTATTAAAGATTGTTATGCAGTACTTGGAATTATTCATACGTGCTGGAAGCCGATGCCAGGTCGTTTTAAAGATTATATTGCAATGCCGAAAGCAAATCTATATCAATCTCTTCATACGACTGTAATTGGGCCGAAAGGTGATCCGCTTGAAGTGCAAATTCGTACGAAAGAAATGCATGAGATCGCAGAATTCGGGATCGCGGCACACTGGGCGTATAAAGAAGGAAAAACAGCAGAAACAGCAGGTACATTAGAGAAGAAACTTACATGGTTCCGTCAAATATTAGAATGGCAAAATGAAGCTTCTAATGCAGAAGAGTTTATGGAGTCATTAAAAATTGATTTATTCTCTGACATGGTATTCGTCTTTACACCGAAAGGCGATGTAATGGAATTACCACTTGGATCTGTTCCAATTGACTTTGCATATCGTGTGCATTCAGAAATTGGAAATAAAACAATTGGTGCAAAAGTAAACGGGAAAATGGTGACACTTGATTATAAATTAAAAACAGGTGACATCATTGAGATTTTAACATCGAAACATTCGTATGGACCAAGTCAAGATTGGGTGAAACTTGCTCAAACATCTCATGCAAAAAACAAAATACGTCAGTTCTTTAAGAAACAACGTAGAGATGAAAATATTGAAAAAGGCCGTGAACTTGTTGAGAAAGAAGTGCGTAGCCTAGAGTATGAGATGAAAGAAGTGTTAGCTCCTGATAATTTAAAACGAGTTGCTGAAAAATTCAACTTTGCAAATGAAGAAGATATGTTTGCGGCAGTTGGATATAATGGCATCACTGCATCGCAAATTGTTACGCGACTAACGGACAAGTTCCGTAAGCAACGTGAAGAAGAAGAGATTGTTGAAGTTAAAGAAGTTCGTAAACCGATGAAAATTCGAAAATGGGATTCTGGCGTTAAAGTAAGTGGTGCAGATAATTTATTAATTCGTTTATCAAAATGCTGTAACCCAGTACCTGGTGATGATATCGTTGGGTATATTACGAAAGGCCGAGGCGTATCGATTCACCGCCGTGACTGTGTAAATGTTCATACAGAAGAAGCTATAGAACGTTTATTAGAAGTAGAGTGGGAAGGTAGCCCTGAAAAAGAAATTGAGTATAACGTTGATATTGAAATTTCAGGTTACGATCGCCGTGGTTTATTAAATGAAGTATTACAAGCTGTTACAGAGACGAAAACGTACATTTCGGCAGTTTCTGGTAGAAGTGACCGTAATAAGATGGCGACAATTAATATGTCAATCTCTATTCGTAACTTACAGCACTTGAAAAAAGTAGTAGAACGCATTAAACGTGTTCCAGAAATTTATGCAGTACGACGCATGATGCATTAATAGGGAGTGTAGAAAAGATGAGAGTTGTTTTACAACGATCAAAGGAAGCGTCTGTCACAGTAGACGGTGAGATCGTAGGACAAATTCCGTTCGGTTTAACATTACTAGTTGGCATTACGCATGAAGATACAGAAAAAGATGCAACTTACATTGCAGAAAAAATTGCGAACTTACGTATTTTTGAAGATGAGAGCGGAAAGATGAACCATTCTGTACTTGATGTAGAAGGACAAGTTCTATCCATTTCGCAATTCACATTATACGGAGATTGCCGCAAAGGAAGACGTCCAAACTTTATGGATGCAGCTAAACCTGACTATGCAGAGCGTTTATATGATTTCTTTAATGAAGAAGTACGTAAGCAAGGATTGCATGTAGAAACAGGGAAGTTCGGAGCAATGATGGATGTTTCTTTAATCAATGATGGTCCGGTGACCTTAATTGTGGAAAGTAAATAGTGTTGCTGAAGAAGAGAGGGGATGAGCCCCTCTCTTCTTTTGTGGTTTTTAATGGTATATTTTTCTAGTTATTGTTATGATAGTTAAGAAAATAAACGATATAATCGGGGGATTATGGGAGGTAAATCTTATGGAAACATTTGTACTCGTTCATGGAGCATGGGATGGCGGTTATGTTTGGAAAAAACTAGCTAAACTTTTAAGGGAACAGGGTCATAGTGTATATACTCCTACATTAACTGGACTTGGGGAACGAACACATCTTATGCAACCTAATATAGGGCTGAAAACATTTATTCAAGACATTGTTAATACTATTAAATATGAGGGTCTAAGAGATGTAATTTTAGTAGGGCATAGTTATTCTGGTATGGTAATTACAGGTGTAGCAGAAGAGATTCCCGAGTTTATTAAAGAGTTAGTATACGTGGATGCAATGCTTCCGGAAAATGGTGATTCTGTTATGGATATTTCTGGGCCGGAAATGGCCGCACATTTTATAGAAGAAGTAAAGGTATACGGGGAAGGATGGCGTGTTCTTCCTAGAAATATAATAGATGAAAAAAAATCAGCGATGTCATTGTTGGCTTTTACACAATCGATTGAAATAAAAAACTCTAAAGCGCAACTTATACCTCATATATACGTAGAAGTAAAGGATAATCCAGAACATTGGCCAATGACGCCTATCTTTTTAGAATCAGCAAAAAAAGCAAGGGATAGAAAATGGGAAGTTTTTTCTATTGAAGTTGGTGGGCATTGGGTAATGGAAACTAATCCAGAGGCGTTGGTTCGTATATTGAATCAGTGTGTAGAAGTAGTTTAATGTATGCTTTATTTCCTGTGGAAGAAAGGGAAGTGCAAGGTATATTACATGTAATGTTAGAAATGATCGTATTTGGGCTAGGTATTGCAGTGTTGTTATATTCATTTGAAGCATCATATGCTAGCGAGTGGACTGGCTAATTATTATAAATACAATAATACTAATGTTTATTTTGAGTCAATAGCTTTTTCGTTTATGTATAACTCTCTAATCAATATGGAACAATAAAAAGTAAAACATCCATATTGAATGTGAGGGATATACGTATGCGTATGAATGAAAAAGGGCATTCTGTTACAAATGGTGCAAATCAACTGTTTAACGTGAATTTTCATGATTTTATTTCAAAAGAGCAAAACAATACTTCGATGGAGCTTGCTTCTGAGTTTGGCATTTCTCTTCAAGATGTAAAGCGTCTAAAGAAGCAGATTGAACGCTCTTAGAGCACTTGACAATCCTACTGAACAAACGTATAGTAATTTTATATTTACATATGAATATAACCGTTGATAGAGAAGAGTAAATGAGACACACATGGAAAGAGAAGAAATGTCTTAGGCTGAAAACATTTCTACATGATGACTGATTGAATGACACTCTAGAGGTTTCAACTTGAACGGCATATACGCTTAGTAGGGATGAACGCACATTTAAGCGTTATTAAAAAAGTGGAAGCATACGTGCTTCAATTAGGGTGGCACCACGGGTATAATACTCTCGTCCCTACTGTTCAAACAGTAGAGGCGGGAGTTTTTTTATTTTTATTAAGATTAAAACAATTTGAGGAGGAACTGAATATGTCTATTCAAATCCCACGCGGAACGCAAGATATTCTTCCAGGCACTGTTGAGTTATGGCAGTATATCGAAGGGCAAGCACGCGAAATTTGCCGTCGTTACAATTATAAAGAAATTCGTACACCAATTTTTGAACACACGGAGCTATTTTTACGTGGTGTTGGTGATACGACAGATATCGTACAAAAAGAAATGTACTCATTCCAAGATCGTGGAGAGCGTAGTTTAACATTACGTCCAGAAGGTACTGCACCTGTTGTACGTTCTTACGTTGAAAATAAAATGTTCGGTGACGCAACACAACCAACGAAATTATATTATATCGGTCAAATGTTCCGTTACGAAAGACCGCAAGCAGGTCGCTATCGTCAATTCGTACAATTTGGTATTGAAGCAATCGGTAGTAACGACCCTGCAATTGATGCAGAAGTAATTGCACTTGCTGTAGAGTTTTACCGCGGCATGGGCTTAAAAAATATTAAAGTTGTATTAAACAGCTTAGGTGATGCGGCGAGCCGTCAAGCGCACCGTGATGCGTTAATCGCACACTTTGAGCCACGTATCGGTGAGTTCTGTTCTGACTGTCAATCTCGTTTAGAAAAGAACCCTCTTCGAATTTTAGATTGTAAGAAGGACCGTAACCATGAATTAATGGGAACAGCACCATCTATTACAGAATACTTAAATGAAGATTCAGCAGTATACTACGAAAAAGTTCAAGAACTATTAACGATGATGGATGTTCCATTTGAAAAAGATCCGAACTTAGTACGTGGTTTAGACTACTACCAGCACACTGTTTTTGAAATTATGAGTGAAGCAGAAGGTTTCGGTGCTATTACTACATTAAGCGGTGGTGGACGTTACAACGGACTTGTACAAGAAATCGGTGGACCAGAAATGCCAGGTATCGGTTTTGCGATGAGTATTGAACGTTTAATTATGGCGCTAAAAGCTGAAAACATTGAATTACCAATTGAACATAGCATTGATTGTTACGTTGTAGCGCTTGGTGAAAAAGCGAAAGACCATGCTGCAAAAGTTGCGTTTGATCTTCGTAAAGCTGGATTATCAGTTGAAAAAGATTATTTAGACCGCAAAATGAAAGCACAATTTAAATCAGCAGATCGTCTAAAAGCGAAATTTGTAGCTGTATTAGGGGAAGATGAGCTAGATAAAGGCATCATTAACTTAAAAGATATGGCAACAGGCGAACAAGAAGAAGTGGCGTTAGATGTATTTGCTTCATACGTAGCAGAGAAATTAATATAGGGGGAACTTACAGTGGCTGAAAGAACACATGCATGTGGAAAAGTAACAGTAGAAGCAGTTGGACAAACAGTTCAATTAAAAGGTTGGGTACAAAAACGCCGTGATTTAGGTGGATTAATCTTTATCGACTTACGTGACCGTACAGGTATCGTACAAGTTGTATTTAACCCAGAAACATCAAAAGAAGCGCTAGAAGTAGCAGAAGCAATTCGTAGCGAATACGTATTACACGTAGAAGGTACAGTTGTTGAGCGTGGTGAAGGCGCAATTAATGACAATATGGCAACTGGTCGTATTGAAGTACAAGCAACAAAGGTAAACGTATTAAACGCAGCGAAAACAACGCCAATCATTATTGCTGATGATACAGATGCATCAGAAGATGTGCGTTTAAAATATCGTTATTTAGACTTACGTCGTCCTGTAATGTTCAATACATTCAAAATGCGTCATGACGTAACAAAAACAATTCGTAATTTCTTAGATACAGAAGAGTTCTTAGAAGTAGAAACACCAATTTTAACGAAGAGCACGCCAGAAGGAGCTCGTGATTATTTAGTACCAAGTCGTGTACATGATGGTGAGTTTTATGCGTTACCACAGTCTCCACAGCTATTTAAACAGCTTCTTATGGTCGGCGGATTTGAGCGTTACTATCAAGTAGCACGCTGTTTCCGTGACGAAGATTTACGTGCGGACCGTCAGCCAGAATTTACGCAAATCGATATTGAAGCTTCATTCTTAACACAAGAAGAAATTTTAGATATGATGGAGCGCATGATGACGAAAGTTATGAAGGATGCGAAAGGTGTAGAGATTAGTGCACCATTCCCTCGTATGACTTACGCTGATGCAATGGCTCGTTACGGTTCTGATAAGCCAGATACACGCTTTGAAATGGAACTAACAGACTTATCTGAGTTTGCAGCAGGTTGTGGATTTAAAGTGTTTACAAGTGCTGTAGAAAGCGGCGGACAAGTAAAAGCAATTAATGCAAAAGGTGCTGCGAGCAAGTACTCTCGTAAAGACATCGATGCATTAACTGAATTTGTAAAAGTATACGGTGCAAAAGGTTTAGCTTGGCTTAAAGTGGAAGAAGACGGCTTAAAAGGACCGATCGCGAAATTCTTCGGTGAAGAAGATGCAAACGTGTTAATGACTACATTAGAAGCTACTGCTGGTGATTTATTACTATTCGTAGCAGATAAGAAGAGCGTTGTTGCAGATAGCTTAGGTGCACTTCGTTTACGTCTAGGTAAAGAGCTTGGGTTAATTGACGAAAGTAAATATAACTTCCTATGGGTAACGGATTGGCCGCTTCTTGAGTATGATGAAGATGCAGATCGTTACTTCGCAGCTCACCACCCATTCACAATGCCATTCCGTGAAGATGTTGAGCTATTAGAAACAGCACCAGAAAAAGCACGTGCACAAGCATATGACCTTGTATTAAACGGTTACGAGCTTGGTGGTGGATCACTTCGTATTTACGAGCGTGACGTACAAGAAAAAATGTTCAAAGCACTTGGATTCTCACAAGAAGAAGCGCAAGAGCAATTCGGATTCTTATTAGAAGCATTCGAATACGGTACTCCACCACACGGTGGTATTGCATTAGGTTTAGACCGTCTTGTTATGTTACTTGCAGGTCGTACAAACCTTCGTGATACAATTGCATTCCCAAAAACAGCAAGCGCAAGCTGCTTATTAACAGAAGCTCCAAGCCCAGTTGCAGAAGCACAGCTTGAAGAACTGAACTTAAAGTTGAACGTGAAAGAAGAGAAGTAAGAAAAAAGTCTAGATGGTTATACTATAGCCGTCTAGACTTTTTTTGAGAGGTTGTTTAAAAAGTCCGGTTTACACTATGTTTTTATTTTCGAAATATGTATTTTTAGGAATTCTATAACTTTTTCTATACAAATAGTCGGAAAAACGCTAGAATACATGGTAGACCATTTTTGTAATAGGAGTGTAGAGCTGAATGTTACATCAATTTTCACGTAATGAATTAGCCTTCGGTAAAGAAGGACTTGAAATATTAAAAAATAGTACAGTCGGTATTTTAGGAATTGGCGGCGTAGGTTCTTTTGCAGCTGAAGCGTTAGCACGTTCTGGAGTTGGGCGTCTCGTATTAGTAGATAAAGATGTTGTAGATATTACAAACGTGAACCGTCAAATTCACGCTTTAGTATCTACTGTAGGACGTTCAAAAGTAGAATTAATGAAAGAGCGTATTGCAGACATTAACCCAGAGTGTGAAGTAATTGGACTAGAAATGTTTTATACAGATGAAACATATGAAGAGTTCTTTAAACACGGTTTAGACTTTGTAGTGGATGCATCTGATACGATTACGTTCAAAATTCATTTAATTAAACAATGTTTACGTCGTAAAATTAAAATTATCTCAAGTATGGGTGCAGCAAATAAAATGGACCCAACTCGTTTCCGTATTGCGGACATCTCTAAAACACATACAGATCCAATTGCGAAAGTCATTCGTACGAAGCTTCGTAAAGAGGGTATTAAAAAAGGTGTAAAAGTTGTCTTCTCTGACGAAAACCCAATCGTAATTCGTGAAGAAGTACGTAAAGAAATTGTACCAGACGAAAATGCAAAAATTCGTAAAGCGAAATTACCACCTTCATCAAATGCATTCGTCCCATCTGTGGCAGGCTTAATTATGGCAAGTCACGTTGTACGTGAACGCATTAAAAATGTAGAAGTGAAACGTGTAGGACAAGAATAAAATGAAAGCATATATCCATTTCGGATATATGCTTTTTTAGATGTGCTAAAAAAATAGGGGTATTTGCATTGCTACTAGTTCAAATATAAGCAAGGCCAGTAAGTAATAATCATATTTGTCTGATTTATAACCTGAGGTCTTTTTTAAACTATGAATGGTAAAAAGGCCTAACGTTAGAACGAGAATACCGAGTGTTATTTTGAAGGCTACTAATGAAATGGCAATCAGCTCCTTTCAATCGTATATGTTTATAGTAACATTTAAGTAAAAAATATCCAGTTAATTCAGGGAGTTCTTTGTATAGCAGGTCTACTTATTTTGTAAATATTTGTCGGTAAATCGATATTCCTTGTCGAATAGTCGATATAATTAAAAAATCGTTGATATGTTGTAAGTTACGATAGATATATTCGAAAAATCGCCGATATAATTTCATTTACCAATACGCTATCCATCGAAGAAACAAAAAAAGGATGTCACTTAGCCGGAAAATAGGGCTAGGTGACATCTTTTTTAATTCTCTGCAGAATAAATAATATCTAAATTTCCATTTTGATCTGTCTTGAAAATGGGAGCGATCTGCTCTTCTTGTTCTTCAACTGAAACGAGTTTTCGAGCACGATCCATAATTCTAACGAGCATTGCATAATCTTCTTCGATTGCTTGTTGTTTTTTTGTGAGTACAGCTAATTTAGTTTCGAGCTCATCATTCGTTTTTTGCAAGGAAGTGAGCTGAGTTTGTAATACTTCATTTTCAGTTTGTAACTTTGCGAGTGAAGGATTATTGTGCTCCAAGTTTTGCAAAAACGAGATGACATTTTGCATTGTAAGTTCTTGTTTACTTGGTACAATATCTTCTGAAAACTCAGCATCGATTACGAGTTGTTTCGTTTTTGTGAACTGATCTTTTTCTATTTTAGCTTCAGAGCGCTTTAATTCTTTACGTTGTTTTTTCGCAAGCTGTACCGCATCTTCATAATTCGGTCTTACTTCAGCGTTCCATCTAAAACCGCAAGCTGCGGAAGTGCGGTTTAAAGCATCGCCGACTTCATCGAATGCTTTTATTTGTGTACTGCCGCTGCGAATATGTCGTAAAACAGTTTCTGCTAAAAGGAGATCGTCTTCTTTTGTCCATGCATCTTGACGTGTTTTCATAAGCGAAGCCTCCATAATGGTGACGTTTTCGCTTATGTTACCCTTTATTTTTCGTTTTATTCGAACTTTGTAATCTTTCATATACAGTAGAAAGTGCTTGTTCAAATTTCCCTGTCATTTTCGGTTTATAATATTGTTTGTTTTTTATTTTATCAGGTAAGTATTGTTGCTGTACCCAACCATTTGGATGGTCGTGTGGATATAAGTATCCAATGCCTCTTCCAAGTGCCTCTGCGCCTTTGTAATGACTATCTTTTAAATGACTTGGGATGTCGCCTGTTTGACCGTTCCTTAAATCGTGTAAGGCAGCATCAAGTGCTTTATAAGCTGAGTTTGATTTTGGTGATAGGCAAAGCTCAATAACGGCATTTGCAAGTGGTATGCGTGCCTCTGGGAATCCAACTCGTTCAGCTGATTCTATTGCGGCTAGTGTACGCGGTCCAGCTTGCGGGCTGGCAAGTCCAATATCTTCATATGCCATAATAAGAAGACGTCTACCAATGCTTTGCAGGTCACCGGCTTCAATAAGACGTGCTAAATAGTGAAGTGCTGCGTTTACATCACTTCCGCGCACTGATTTTTGAAATGCTGATAATACGTCATAATGAGCATCTCCGCCTTTATCGTGAACGAAGCTCTTTTTTTGTAAGCATTCTTCGGCGATTTCCAGCGTAATTTCCGCAGCTTTGTCATCAGTTGTAAAGCTAGATAAAACAGCGAGTTCCAGTGCATTATAAGCGGAACGCATATCTCCGCCTGATGCATTTGCGAAGTGATGTAATGCTTCAGGCGTAACAGTTACATCATATTCCCCAAGACCTTTTTCTTTATCTTCAAGTGCTCGTTTTAAGCCAATTAAAAGATCATTTTCTGTTAATGCGTGTAATTCGAAGATTTGACACCGACTTCGAATAGCAGAATTAATAGCATGGAACGGATTACTCGTCGTCGCACCAATTAAGGTAAGGAGTCCACTTTCTAAATGAGGTAATAGAAAATCCTGTTTTGCTTTATCTAGACGGTGTACTTCATCTAAAATTAAAACGAGGTGTCGATGCATCTTTGCCTCTTGTACGACAACTTCCATATCTTTTTTATTGTGAGTAACAGCGTTTAATAGGCGAAAAGGGGTTCCGGTACTTCCTGCAATTGCGCTCGCGATGGATGTTTTTCCAGTGCCTGGAGGGCCATATAAAATCATAGATTGAAAATGATTTGCTTGGACCATTCGCCATAAAATTTTTCCTTCACCAACTAAATGTTGTTGTCCGATAATTTCTTGAATATTTGTAGGGCGCATTCGATGTGCGAGTGGTTGTTTCATTTTTACCGTCTCCCTTAATGTGTAATCTCTTTCTATCGTATCATTTTTTTTAGTGGAATTTGAAATAGGATGCTGTTTTGTGGGAAAAATGAATATGAATATTTTCATTTTTCTTTCAATTGTAATAATTTCCGAGTTTTTCAATGTGATTTTATGTTATCATTTTGATACACAAGTTGAAATTTCTTATAATACTATATTATGCTATAATTTCATAGGATTTTAAATTGTGTTCTTTTATAAATAAGATATAACCAATAGAAGTGAAAATTTGAAAAGAGGTGCAAAATAGATGAAGATTTCAACGAAAGGCCGTTACGGCTTAACAATTATGATCGATCTTGCAAAAAAGTTTGGTGAAGGTCCAATTTCCTTAAAATCAATTGCGCAGGCACATGATTTATCGGAACATTACTTAGAGCAATTAATCTCACCACTTCGTAACGCGCGTCTAGTAAAGAGTACACGCGGAGCATATGGCGGGTATGTATTATCAGATCAGCCAGCTAACATTACAGCTGGGGATGTAATCCGTGTATTAGAGGGTCCGATTAGTGTTGTAGAAATGATAGAAGAAGAAGAACCAGCACAACGCCAATTATGGATGCGTGTTCGTGATGCGGTGCAAGAAGTGTTAGATAGTACAACGTTAGAAGATTTAGTACGTTATGAGGAAGAAAATCACGGGGGCTATATGTTTTACATTTAATTCCTTGTGAAACGATTTGGAAAGAAGGAGATTTAATGGAACGCATTTATTTAGATCATGCTGCGACATCTCCGACTCACCCGGAAGTGGTCGAAAAGATGATTCCATATATGACAGAAACATTCGGAAATCCGTCTAGTATTCACTTTTATGGACGTCAAACGCGCCATGCAGTAGATGAGGCGAGACGCGCATGTGCACGTAGCATTCATGCGAATCCGAATGAAATTATATTTACGAGTGGTGGTACGGAAGCGGATAATTTAGCGCTTATCGGTGTAGCACGTGCGAATCGTCATAAAGGTAACCATATTATAACGACGCAAATTGAACATCATGCAATTTTGCATACGTGTGAATTGTTAGAACGTGAAGGATTTGAAGTGACATATTTACCTGTTGATGAAACAGGACGCGTTCAAGTTTCTGACATACAAAAAGCATTAACAGAAGAGACAATTCTTGTATCTATTATGTTTGGGAATAATGAAGTTGGGACGATGCAACCAATTGCGGAAATAGGTAAGTTGCTAAAAGATCATCAAGCTTATTTCCATACAGATGCGGTACAAGCTTACGGTTTAGTAGAAATTGATGTGAAAGAGTTTCGTGTTGATTTATTATCAATTTCGGCTCATAAAATTAACGGACCAAAAGGTGTCGGGTTCCTATATGCTGGTGCAAACGTGAAATTTGAACCGTTATTAATAGGTGGGGAGCAAGAAAGAAAACGCCGTGCTGGTACTGAAAATGTACCGAGTATCGTTGGGTTGCAACATGCAATTTTGCTAGCTGAAAAAACTCGTGAGCAAAAAAATGCCCAATATGAAGAGTTTAAAGATATAATGGTATCTGTCTTCAAAAATGAAGACATTACTTTCGAGGTAAACGGAAACTTAGAATATCGCTTACCGCATGTGCTTAATATTAGTTTTACAGGAACGAACATCGAACCGTTTCTTGTGAACTTAGACTTAGCTGGCATTGCAGTATCAAGTGGTTCGGCTTGTACAGCTGGTTCGATTGATCCATCACATGTATTAGTAGCGATGTTCGGAAAAGACTCCGATCAAATACGTTCATCCGTACGCTTTAGTTTCGGACTTGGAAATACGAAAGAGCAAATTGAGAAAGCGGCGTACGAAACAGTGAAAATCGTGAAGCGATTAACACAAAATTAGCATGGGAGGTGACAAGATGAACAAACTACCTCACGAAACACGCGTTGTCATTGGGATGTCCGGTGGCGTCGATTCATCTGTAGCGGCTCTTTTATTAAAAGAGCAAGGTTATGATGTAATCGGAATTTTTATGAAAAACTGGGATGATACAGATGAGAATGGTGTCTGCACAGCAACAGAAGATTACAATGATGTAATTGAAGTGTGTAACCAAATTGGTATTCCGTATTATGCAGTAAACTTTGAAAAACAATACTGGGATAAAGTATTTACGTACTTCTTAGATGAGTACCGAGCTGGTCGTACACCAAACCCAGATGTAATGTGTAACAAAGAAATTAAATTTAAAGCATTTTTAGAGCATGCCATTGCGCTTGGTGCTGATTATGTAGCAACAGGCCATTATGCACGCGTTGCTTATATGGACGGCGAATATAAAATGCTTCGCGGCGTTGATGACAATAAAGACCAAACGTATTTCTTAAATCAATTAAGCCAAGAGCAATTATCAAAAACAATGTTCCCGCTTGGTGAACTGAAGAAACCACAAATTCGTGAAATGGCGAAAGAAGCTGGTTTAGCAACAGCGGCGAAGAAAGATAGTACAGGTATTTGCTTCATTGGTGAGCGTAACTTTAAAGATTTCTTAAGTAACTATTTACCAGCGCAACCAGGTGTGATGCAAACATTATCTGGCGAAGTGAAAGGAAAGCATGACGGTTTAATGTACTACACAATTGGACAACGTCATGGCCTTGGTATTGGTGGTAACGGTGATCCGTGGTTTGCTGTTGGGAAAAACTTGAAAGAAAACATTTTATATGTTGATCAAGGATTCCATAATGAACTTCTATATGGCGATGAAGTTATTGCTACGAATGTTGGCTGGGTAAGTAATGAAGCGAAAGAAAAAGAATTTAAGTGCACAGCGAAATTCCGTTATCGTCAAGAAGACAATAAAGTAACGGTTCAAATCGTTGATGAAAATACAGTTCGTATTCTTTGTGACGAGCCAATTCGTGCAATTACACCAGGACAAGCAGTTGTTTTCTATGATGGAGATGAGTGTTTAGGCGGTGCCACAATTGATGAAGTGTACCGTAGCGGTAAGAAATTGGATTATTTAGGATAAAACGAGGAGCCTCTGCCGATTCGCGGTTAGAGGTTTCTTTTACATAAGGAGAATTTTCGTTCGCTTGGAAAATACATTCTTTGTTATAATTTGTTGTAGAGGTGAAGGACATGTCAAATAAACTTGAAACAGGTATTCAATATATGCAAGAAGGAAACTGGGAAGAAGCTGCTAAAAATTTCACAGAAGCAATCGAAGAAAATCCGAAAGATGCGCTTGGATATATTAATTTTGCAAATTTATTAGATGTACTAGGTGACAGTGAGAGAGCAATTTTATTTTATAAACGTGCATTAGAGTTGGATGATAAATCAGCGGCTGCATATTATGGATTAGGAAATGTATATTACGGTCAAGAGCAATTTGCAGAGGCTAAAGCTGTATTTGAGCAAGCGATGCAAGCTGGATTACAATCAGCTGATGTAACATTTATGCTAGGTATTACACATGTGCAACTTGGAAATGATCGTCTTGCACTGCCGTTTTTACAAAGAGCAACAGAATTAGATGAAAACGATGTAGAAGCTGTGTTCCAATGCGGACTTTGCTTTGCGCGACTAGAACATATTCAAGAGGCGAAACCTTACTTTGAAAAGGTATTAGAAATGGATGAAGAGCATGCAGATGCGTATTATAATTTAGGTGTTGCGTACGTATTTGAAGAAAATAACGAGAAGGCTCTTGCTTTATTTAAGAAAGCAACTGACATTCAGCCGGATCACTTTTTAGCTGGTAATGGTGTTCGTTTATTAGAGCAAGAAGCTGAATAAGATGAAAATATAGTTTAATGGGTAGTTATCCCTCATCTAAAGAGGTGGGGGATGTACTGCTCATTAAAGTGAAAAGAATTCGGAAAGGAGAGGAAAGATGGGAAATCAACATGCAATGGATTTGTTTGAGGAAGAGAAAAAGTTTATAAAAGCGCAAGTTCTTCATACCATTTTCCACAACGAAGAAAACCTCTATTCCGTTGTCAGTATGAAAGTCATTGAAACGAATGAAACGTACGACGAAAAGAAAGTAATGATAAACGGTCATTTTCCCCGCATGCACGAAGATGAAGTGTTTACATTGACAGGTCATTTTAAAGACCATCCGAAGTATGGAAAACAATATATGGTTGAAACATTTAAGAAAGAATTGCCACAAACAAAAGCCGGTATGGTGCAATATTTAGCGAGTGATTTATTTAAAGGAATAGGAAAGCGTACAGCTGAAAAAATTGTAGATCATCTCGGAGAACATGCTATTTCTAAAATTATGGATGACCCTGAGGCATTAAATGGTGTTGTTAATAAACAAAAGGCTCAGGAAATATATGAGACAATTGTTGAACATCAAGGATTAGAGAAAGTAATGAGCTTTTTAAATGGCTACGGTTTTGGAACGAAACTTTCTATTAAAATTTACCAGCAATATAAAGAGATGACATTAGAAGTGATTCGTAATAACCCGTACCAACTTATCGAAGAAGTGGACGGGATTGGTTTTGGAAGAGCGGATGATATAGGGCGTGCGTTAGGGATATCGGGTAATCACGACGACCGTGTACGCGCAGGATGTTTTTACACGTTAGAGAATGTTTCACTGCAACTTGGTCACGTTTATATGAGGAAAGATCAACTTGTAAGAGAAACGATGTCACTTTTAAACAATCAAGAAGGAAGAGTGGCTGAGGAAGACGTTGTAGGCTGTATTGAAATGATGCAAAGTGAAGGGAAAGTCATCATAGAAGAAGAGCGAGTGTATTTAGCGACGCTGTTCTACTCTGAAAAAGGTGTTGTAAAGTCTATTCGCAGGCTTATGAATCAAGAAGAAACACCTTCATTTCCAGAAGCAGAAGTGTTAAAAACATTAGGTGAAATTGAAGAACAACTGAACGTACAATATGCACCGTTTCAGCAAGAAGCGATTCAAACGGCACTTCATAAACCGATGATGTTATTAACAGGTGGACCAGGAACAGGGAAAACAACAGTTATTAAAGGAATTGTTGAGATGTATGCTTCACTTCACGGGTTATCGTTAAATCCGAATGAATACAGTGATGATAATCCATTTCCGATATTATTAACGGCCCCAACAGGAAGAGCAGCGAAGCGAATGAGTGAATCAACAGGTCTTCCAGCTTGTACAATTCACCGTTTACTTGGCTGGACGCCAGAAGGGTCTTTCCAGCGTAATGAAACGGATCCGGTACAAGGGAAATTGCTCATTATTGATGAATTCTCAATGGTTGATATTTGGCTTGCAAATCAGCTATTTAAGTCATTGCCCACGAACATTCAAGTTATCGTTGTAGGAGATGAAGATCAATTGCCATCTGTAGGACCTGGACAAGTGCTGAAAGATTTATTGAATGCAGGTGCAGTTCCAACAGTAAAGCTTACTGAAATTTATCGTCAGGCGGAAGGCTCATCAGTTATTCAACTTGCCCATGCGATAAAAAATGGAACACTCCCTCCAGATTTAGCGCAAAATCAAAAAGATCGTTCATTTATCGGCTGTACAGGAGCTCAAATTGTTGAGGTTGTTAAAAAGGTTTGTGAAAATGCTAAGACAAAAGGGTTTAGCGCAAGAGATGTACAAGTATTGGCCCCGATGTATCGTGGCCCGGCCGGTATTAATGTACTAAACGAAGCGTTGCAAGAAGTGTTTAATCCGAAAAGGGAAAAAAGTAAAGAAATTGCTTACGGTGATGTTGTATATCGAAGAGGCGATAAAGTCTTGCAACTCGTGAATCAGCCTGAGAGCCAAGTGTTTAATGGTGATATCGGAGAAATTGTTTCGGTGTTTTATGCGAAAGAAAACGTTGAGCAACAAGATATGATCATCGTTTCATTTGATGGAATTGAGGTAACATATACAAAACCAGATTTAAATCAAATTACACATGCCTATTGCTGTTCGATTCATAAATCACAAGGCAGTGAGTTTCCGATTGTGATTATGCCGATAGTAAAAAGTTATAATCGTATGTTACGTCGTAATTTAATTTATACTGGTATTACAAGAAGTAAGAAGTTCCTTATTATTTGCGGGGAGGAAGCCGCTTTCCAGTCTGGTGTAAATCGCCTTGATGATGCAATGCGTCAAACGACTTTAGCTAATCGCTTGCAGGAATCACAAGGAGAAGTACAGATGGTAACAGTTAATGGCGAAGAAATGGACGTGGAAAACATTTCACCGTATGATTTCATGTAACAAGGTGAAATTATATAGTGAAACTTTCAAACGTATAACGTTGAAAGGCTCCAGCAATGTATAAATGAATGTAGTTTGGACATAATGGCGAATAGAATCCGGGAGACTGTAAGGAGATGAACGCCATATGTTTATTTGTCCAAATTGCAAAGGGAAAGACATTGGAAAAATAGGTGTCAACCAATTTTATTGCTGGAATTGTTATATCGAATTATCGGTTTCAAAGGGGAAAATCCATACGCATCAAGTAGAAGAAGATGGTTCGTTAAGCTCTCTTGATGATTTATTTGATGAGAATGAAAGAACAATCGGATAAGGAAAAGGGGGATTTACTTTGAATCTACGCAATTCATTAATCGCATTAGGTGTTGGAGCGGCAGCATATCAATATGCTCGCAAACAAGATGTATTTTCAAAACGCAATATGAAAAAAGCACGTAAGATGATTAAATCTTATTTATAAGCGTAAAAAACTCCCTTCATCAACAAGGGAGTTTTTTTATGCATTTGTATGCAAATATAAAAGTCCAATTTCAGAGAAGAGATAAGATAGGCCGTAACATCCAACGCCAAGCATTCCGTAATGAAATAAATGCTTCGCTCTTTCTTTTCGTGAGGAACGAATAAAGAAACCTTTCCAAATACCAAACCCGATACAAATCCATTCAAGAATCATAAAAAGTGCTGATAATACGAGCATAAATAAAACCATTATGAGCCCTCCTGATTAAATTGTTTCAAGTTGCGTTCTCAGGGGTGGTTGTCCTTGTTATGTATGTATATGTGCGTCTTTATAAAACAGTATGGTCTGCACGAAAAGATTTTAAAACTTTTGCACATAACCTACCCTATTTATTTTCACAATAAAGGTGGAGGAGGTTTTTCGTGTGAAGAATCTTAAAATCATTTGGATATACCGTTTAGGATTATTGTTACTTGTCTTTCTTTGTTTGCTCGTCTTTTTAAAAATTAAGCCGCTATGGGCACCGATTATTTTTGTGTTTAAAGTGGCCATTACACCGTTTCTTATTGCATGTTTTATTGCGTATTTATTGCATCCTTTAATCGAAAAAATTCATAAGGAAGGGATGCCGCGCACACTCGCTATTTTGCTCATTTACATCCTTTTCTTTGGTGGAATTGGTTATGGGATTTATAAAGGAACGCCGGTTGTGATTAAGCAATTACAAGAAATCAATGAACAATTCCCACAGTTTACAAAAATGTATGATTCTTGGATGGATGGTGTTACAGAACAAACAGCGAACTTCCCGTCATTTATTCATGAAAAGGTGAAACAAATTTTTGTTGGAGTAGAGACGAAGATACAAGCACTTTTAAATAAAGTGATGAGCACAGCTCGCGGTGTACTGGATTCGTTACTCATTATTTTCTTAATTCCGTTCATTGTATTTTACATATTAAAAGATTACGGCGAGTTTTATCATATCTTTTGGAAACTAGTTCCGAGTAAGTGGCGTAGTACGGGGCAAATGTTGGCGAAAGAAATTGATAAATCACTTGGAAGTTATATTCGAGGACAATTATTTGTTTGCTTAGTATTAGGGGGCGTATCTGCACTTTCCTTTTGGTTTATCGGTATGAAATATCCATTGTTACTCGGGATTATTATTGGGGTGACGGATATAATACCGTACTTTGGCCCTATTTTAGGGGCGATTCCGACATTAATGATTGCGGCAACGGTATCAACAAGTTTACTCATTAAAGCGGGGATTACGATTGCTATTTTGCAATTCGTAGAAAGTAACATTTTATCCCCTTATATAGTTGGTAAGTCGCTTCGCATGCATCCTGTCATTATTATGCTTGCACTACTAGTTGGGGGAGAAGTGGCAGGAATTATAGGATTATTAATATCAGTTCCTGTTTTAGCGGTCATTCGTACAGTGATCGTTCATGTAAGGCCTCTTTGGAAAAAAGAAGATGTGTAATAGGAAGGCCCTCTACTTATAAAAGTAGAGGGCTATCATTATTTAGAGAGTTGCTCGTTTATTTTTTGAATGAGAGAGCTTACATCATTTGTTTGAATATGTTTTATTTTTTTCCATTCATTATCGTACATAAATACAATTTGATTGCTGAAAAGCCGCTTTTGCTCTTTTAAATTTGAAATTTTCGCGAAAGCGTACTCTTCAAATAATGGGTTCTTACTTACATCTGGTCCATAGAAGAAGAGCCGTTTGTCCGTTAAAATTAACAGGCCTGGCCTTGCGACGGAACGATAAATAAATATATCTAGTGAACAGGCTACGTAAAACAATATTGTTTCATCAGTCTTTAACATATTTTTAGCTTTGTTCAATAAGGTTGTCACTATAATCGCTCCTTTATTATTGATAATTTAATTATAACAAAAATGAAATATTCGGAAAAGTGCGCGGGAGTAGTACAATTTAGTAATACATGCATAATATATGAAAAGGCTGTTAAGAATGAATAGTAGAATAGCTATGATTAATAAGTAATTGATATAATATAAATGATTATCTACATTGACAAACTTAAGAGAATTCTATTATATTTAGTCATATAATACATTAAATCAATGACGGAACAAGTACGTTACAGTCCATTTATAGAGAGAAGCTTCCATATGGCTGAAAGAAGCTTTAAATGAAGGGTAACAGAAAGCTAATCCTGAGAGCAGCTAATCACTGCCGTTTTGCCACGTTACGGCACCATGAGGTGATGAATTGATTCATATAGTAATCAATTCATAATTAGGGTGGTATCGCGAGTTAACTCTCGTCCCTTTTATAGGGGCGGGAGTTTTTTATATTTAAGGAGGAAAATACAATGAAACAACTAACAGGCGCACAAATTCGTCAAATGTTTTTAGACTTTTTCCAAGAAAAAGGACATGCAGTAGAACCTAGTGCATCACTAGTTCCACATGAGGATCCATCTCTTTTATGGATTAATAGTGGTGTAGCAACATTAAAAAAATATTTTGATGGACGTGTAATCCCGCAAAATCCACGTATTACAAATGCTCAAAAATCAATTCGTACAAACGATATTGAAAACGTAGGGAAAACAGCTCGTCACCATACATTCTTTGAAATGTTAGGAAACTTCTCAATCGGTGATTACTTCAAAGAAGAAGCAATTACTTGGGCTTGGGAATTCTTAACGAGCGACAAATGGATCGGATTCGATAAAGAATTACTATCCGTTACAATCCATCCAGAAGATGAAGAAGCATTCACAATTTGGAATGAGAAAATGGGTGTTCCAAAAGAGCGTATCATCCGCTTAGAAGAAAACTTCTGGGACATCGGTGAAGGACCAAGTGGACCGAATACAGAGATTTTCTATGACCGCGGAGAAGCTTACGGTAATGACTTTAGTGACCCAGAATTATACCCAGGCGGAGAAAACGAGCGTTACTTAGAAGTATGGAACCTTGTATTCTCTCAATTTAACCATAATCCAGATGGTTCATATACACCACTTCCTAAGAAAAACATCGATACAGGGATGGGTCTAGAGCGTATGACATCTATCGTTCAAGATGTGCCTACAAACTTTGACACAGACTTATTCATGCCAATGATTGGTGCAACAGAAACAATCTCTGGCGAGAAATATCGTAATGGTGATTTAGAAAAAGATATGGCGTTTAAAGTAATCGCTGACCATATCCGTACAGTAACATTCGCTGTTGGTGACGGTGCTCTTCCATCTAACGAAGGCCGTGGTTATGTGTTACGTCGTTTATTACGCCGTGCTGTTCGTTACTCTAAGAAATTAAACATTAACCGTCCGTTCATGTTTGAATTAGTACCGGTTGTTGGAGAAGTAATGAAAGACTTCTATCCAGAAGTACTTGAAAAGAAAGATTTCATCGCAAAAGTTGTGAAAAATGAAGAAGAGCGTTTCCACGAAACACTTCATGATGGTGAAGCAATTTTAGCTGAAGTTATTGCAAAAGCGAAAGAAGAAAAAACAACTGTTATTTCTGGAGTAGATGCGTTCCGTCTATATGACACATACGGTTTCCCAATTGAATTAACAGAAGAATATGCAGAAGAAGCTGGTATGACAGTTGATCATGAAGGCTTTGAAAATGAAATGGAAAAACAACGTGAGCGCGCACGTGCTGCTCGTCAAGACGTTGATTCTATGCAAGTTCAAGGCGGTGTCCTTGGAGAAGTGAAAGTAGCGAGCGAGTTCGTTGGTTACGGTACGGTTGCAACAGAAAGTAACGTTGTTGCACTTGTGAAAAACGGTGAATACGCAGACAGCTTGCAAGCAGGTGAAGAAGGACAATTAATGCTTGATGTAACACCATTCTATGCTGAGAGCGGCGGACAAATTGCAGACCGTGGTTACCTTCTTGCTGACGGCGTGAAAGTTCTTGTAAAAGACGTACAAAAAGCACCAAACGGCCAAAACTTGCACAAAGTTGTAGTTGAAGAAGGTACATTAACGAAAGATGCGGCTGTAAAAGCTATTATCGATACGAAAAACCGTAGTAGCGTTGTGAAGAACCATACAGCAACTCACTTACTACACCAAGCGTTAAAAGACGTACTTGGAACGCACGTTAACCAAGCAGGTTCTCTTGTAACTTCTGAACGTTTACGCTTTGACTTCTCTCACTTTGGTCAAGTACAAGCTGACGAATTAGAAAAAATTGAGCGTATCGTAAACGAGAAAATTTGGGAAAGTATTGATGTTGAGATTTCTCAAAAAGCAATCGAAGAAGCAAAAGAAATGGGCGCAATGGCATTATTCGGTGAAAAATACGGTGATGTTGTACGCGTTGTACAAGTTGGCGACTATAGCTTAGAGCTTTGCGGTGGTTGTCACGTTGATAACACAGCTTCTATCGGTATTTTCAAAATCGTTGCTGAGTCTGGTATCGGTGCAGGAACTCGTCGTATTGAAGCAGTAACTGGTAAGTCTGCTTATGAATTAATGAACGATCAAGTAGGTTTATTAAAAGAAGCAGCTGGAAAAATGAAAACAAATCCAAAAGACATTTTAACAAGAGTAGATGGTTTATTTGCTGAAGTAAAACAACTTCAAAAAGAAAACGAATCTCTTGCAGCAAAATTAAGTAATATTGAAGCTGGAAACTTAACTGATTCAGTAATGACAGTTGATGGCGTAAACGTATTAGCGGCAAAAGTAAATGTTGCAGATATGAACAACTTACGTACGATGATGGATGACCTGAAAAATAAATTAGAATCTGCAGTTGTCGTATTAGCGTCTGTAAATGATGACAAAGTAAACATCTTAGCTGGCGTAACGAAAGATTTAATTAGCCAAGGATACCATGCTGGTAAACTTGTGAAAGAAGTAGCTTCTCGTTGTGGCGGTGGCGGTGGTGGCCGTCCTGATATGGCACAAGCGGGCGGTAAAAACCCAGCGCAAGTTGAGGAAGCTTTAGCATTTGTACAAGAGTACGTTAAATCTGTTTCAAAATAAAGAGATAGTAGTGTACAATGGTAGGGAGAGGAGAAGTTCTTCTCCCTATACTTACTATATAAGTGAGGTGCTTGAAATGGACGGTTTTGATAAAACAATGAAGTTTAGCATTCAAGATGAAAAACAGAGTGTCCATGTAAATGATGTACTTTTAACTGTGTATGATGCACTTCAAGAAAAAGGCTATAATCCGATTAACCAAATCGTCGGTTACTTATTAAGTGGAGACCCAGCATACATACCTCGCCATAAAGATGCGCGAAGCATCATTCGCAAGCTTGAACGTGATGAATTAATTGAAGAGCTTGTGAAGTCTTACTTGAAACATCATCGTGAGGAGTAATTTATGCGGATATTAGGTTTAGATGTAGGTACAAAAACAGTCGGAGTTGCAATTAGTGACGAAATGGGCTGGACAGCACAAGGGCTTGAAACCATCAAGATTAATGAAGAACGAGGTCAATTTGGTTTTGACCGCATTTCTGAGTTAGTAAAACAGTATGATGTGGACAAGATAGTAGTAGGTTTACCTAAAAATATGAATGGTACAATTGGCCCGCGTGGTGAAGCATGCCAACAATTTGCAGAAAACCTACGAGAGCTGTTACAATTAGACGTTGTAATGTGGGACGAGCGTTTGTCAACGATGGCAGCGGAACGTCTACTAATTTCAGCCGATGTAAGCCGTAAGAAGCGAAAGCAAGTAATTGATAAGATGGCTGCAGTCGTAATCTTACAAGGATTTTTAGATAGTAAATAAGAGGTGACCAAAATGGAAGAAAATCAAATTACAATTGTAGACGAAAAAGGTAACGAACATTTATGTGAAATTATTTTCACTTTTGACGCTGAAAAATTTGGCAAAAAATCATACGTAGTCTTCTCTCCAATCGGTGAAGTAGACGAAGATGGAGACCAAATTTATGATGCAATGGCTTATGAGCAAAATGAAGAAGAGGGCGGAACTTTACTTCCAATCGAATCTGAAGAAGAGTGGGAAATGGTACAAGAAATGTTTAACACTCTAGCTGATGAGCAAGAAGCTGAATAATAAGTACTGAAAAGGTGGACGGTATATCGTCCGCCTTTTTTATATGTAAAATGAAAGATTTTTTGTCGAAACGGCGCAATCCTTTGTAGTATAATGAGACGGATTGTAGAAAATAAAGTATCTGTCAAAAATGATAGGTAAATGTATTGTGATTTTTCATCGTGTTGTATAGAAAGATGTACATATGGCCTACAATTGAATAAGGAGGAAGAGTTTTGGTAGAGAATCAAGTGAAAAAGAAGCGTAGACGCATTTTTTTATTCTCGATAATTGCACTGCTTTTAGTTTGTGGTTCAGTCTATGCGTATATTTCATCCGCATTAGGACCGGTTGATAGCGGGAATAAAAAAGAGATTGAAGTAGAAATTCCAAAGGGATCATCTACTAGTAAAATTGGTGAGATTTTAGAAGGAAAAGGTGCTGTGAAAAACGGTACAGTTTTTAGTTTTTATACAAAGGCTAAATCTAAAAATTTACAAGCGGGTACATATTTATTAAATCCTTCAATGAGTGCAAAAGATGTTATTGAGCAAATGTCATCTGGTAATGTACATCGTCCAGCTCTTTATAAAGTGACGGTAAAAGAAGGGGCACAAGTAACTGAAATTGCAGAAACGGTTGCAAACGAATTAAAGTGGAATAAAGATGATGTTGTACGTCAATTAAACGATAAAGCATTTATTCAAAAAATGCAGCAAAAGTATCCAAAGTTGTTAACGGATAAAATCTTTGATAGCAATATTAAATATCCATTAGAAGGTTATTTATATCCTGCGACGTACTCTTTCTATAAAAAAGATACGACGTTAGAAGAAATTGTCATTCCAATGCTTGAGAAAACGAATGCAATCATTGTTCAAAACGAAGCAAAAATGAAAGCGAAAAACTGGGATGTTCATCAGCTTTTAACATTGTCTTCACTTATTGAAGAAGAGGCAACAGGCTTTACAGATCGTCAAAAGATTTCTAGTGTCTTTTATAATCGTTTAGCAAAAGGTATGCCGCTGCAAACGGATCCAACGGTATTGTACGCACTTGGAAAGCATAAACAACGTGTATTATACGAAGATTTAAAGATAAACTCACCGTACAATACGTACGTTGTGAAAGGATTGCCGGTGGGCCCGATTGCAAACTCTGGTAAACATTCAGTGGAAGCAGCGCTAGAGCCTGCGCAAACAGATTATTATTATTTCTTAGCTGCACCAACTGGTGAAGTGTACTATGCGAAAACATTGGAAGAGCATAATGCACTAAAGCAAAAATATATTACGAAAAAACAGTGAAATGGGGAGGGATAGCGAAAAAGGTCGCACATCCCTCTTTTTTGTGGTAAAATATATCGGGTTAAAAACTGGCAGAAGAATCGTTTTTAATATCAAAACGGGACGTACAAGCTAAGGGTAAAGCTGGCTTGTATTTTTATTGCATTCTATGTGTGAAAAGACGTCATAGAGGCACTTCTCCATGTAAATAAGGAGGACCATTATGGAGGATGCAGTTAACGAGTACCTATTATCATTTATTGATCCGAAAGATAAATTAATTCTTGAAATGGAAGACTATGCGAAAGAAAATCATGTGCCAATTATGGATCGACTTGGAATGGAATTTATGTTGCAATTTTTACGTTTAATTGGACCGAAGAGCATTTTAGAGCTAGGTACAGCAATTGGCTATTCTAGTATTCGTATGATGCAAGCTATTCCAAATTCTCGCATTGTGACAGTTGAGCGCAATCGCGATCGATATGAAAAAGCACTTGAATATATAGAACGTTCACCAGTTAAAGAGCGTATTTCCGTTATTTACGGTGATGCGTTAGAAACAGGCGAGCAAGTAGAAGAACATGGAACATTTGATGTTATTTTTATTGACGCAGCAAAAGGACAATATCGTCGCTTTTTTGACTTATATGAACCGTTATTAAATCCTGGTGGCGTAATTATTTCAGATAATGTTATGTACCATGGCCTTGTAACGACGAAAGAGAAAATTGAAAACAGACGTACACGTGGTTTAATCCGTCGCATTAAGACGTACAATGAATGGCTTATGAACCATGAAGGATATGATACAACGATTTTCCCAATTGGTGATGGAGTAGCTGTTAGTAAAAAGAGAGGGTGACCAAGGTATGAAGAAACCTGAATTGTTAGTAACGCCAAAAGCAGTGGCGGATATCGAATCTCTTGCGAAAGCAGGAGCAGATGCGGTAATGATCGGTGAGCAAAAGTTTGGTTTACGTTTAGCAGGGGAATTTTCACGTGAAGATGTGAAACAAGCTGTGAAGATTGCACATGAAAATGGTGTAAAAGTATACGTAGCAATGAACGCTATGTTCCACAACGATAAAGTAGAAGAATTAACAGATTATGTTGCATTTTTAAATGAAGTACATGTAGATGCAATTGTTTTCGGAGATCCAGCAGTATTAATGGCGGTTCGCGAAGTAGCGCCAAATATGCAATTGCACTGGAATACAGAAACAACAGCAACAAACTGGTTTACTTGTAACTACTGGGGACAAAGAGGGGCAAAACGTGCTGTATTAGCTCGCGAGCTTAGCTTAGATGAAATTGTTGAATTAAAAGAAAATGCTGAAGTGGAACTTGAAGTGCAAATTCACGGTATGACTTGTATGTTCCAATCGAAGCGTTCGTTAGTAGGAAACTACTTTGAGTATCAAGGACGTCATCTTGACATCGAAAAGAAAAAATATGAAGAGAATATGTTCTTATATGACCCAGAGCGTAACAATAAATACCCAATTTATGAAGATGAAAATGGTACTCACATTATGAGTCCAAATGATATTTGTTTCATCGATGAGTTAGAGGAGCTAATTGATGCTGAAGTCGATAGCTTAAAAATTGATGGTGTACTAAAAAGCTCTGCATACATTATTGAGGTAACGAAGAAATATCGTAAAGCAATTGATTTATGTGTAGAAGATCGTGATGCGTATTATGACGTGAAAGACGATTTATATAAAGAGATAGAAGAAATGCAACCAGTAAATCGTCCGTTAGATACAGGATTCTTCTTTAAAGAGACGGTTTACTAAACGAGGAGGGTGTAGGAAATGACTGTACAAGAAATTTCACGAGTGATCGATGGCAAACGCGTTATTGTGAAGAAACCTGAACTGTTAATCCCTGCGGGTAACTTAGAAAAATTAAAAGTAGCTATCCATTATGGGGCAGATGCTGTATATTTAGGTGGACAAGAATTTGGTCTTCGTTCGAATGCAGGTAACTTTACACTGGAAGAAATGGCAGAAGGTGTGGAATTTGCAAAGAAATATGGAGCAAAAATATATGTAACAACAAATATCTTTGCGCATAATGAAAATATGGACGGGCTAGAGGAATATTTAAAAGGGATCGAAAAAGCTGGCGTAACGGGAATTATCGTTGCTGATCCGCTTATTATTGAGACTTGTAAACGTGTAGCGCCTTCTGTTGAGGTGCATTTAAGCACACAGCAATCACTATCCAACTGGAAAGCAGCACAGTATTGGAAAGAAGAAGGTTTACATCGTCTTGTATTAGCTCGTGAAGCAAGCTATGAAGAAATGAAAGAGATTAAAGAAAAAGTGGATATTGAAATTGAAGCATTCGTCCATGGTGCAATGTGTATCGCATATTCAGGAAGATGTACGCTAAGTAACCATATGACAGCGCGTGACTCTAACCGTGGTGGTTGTTGTCAATCTTGTCGCTGGGACTATGATTTAGTTCAAACAGTATCACAACATAAAGATGCAAAAGAGCTTCCTCTATTCCAAGAAGAAGATGCTCACTTTGCAATGAGTCCAAAAGACTTAAATTTAATTTTATCAATTCCGAAAATGATTGAAATTGGAATTGATAGCTTAAAAGTTGAAGGACGTATGAAATCAATCCATTACGTAGCGACTGTAGCGACAGTATACCGTAAAGTAATTGATGCATATTGTGCGGATCCTGATAACTTTGAGTTTAAACAAGAATGGTTAGATGAGCTTGATAAATGTGCAAATCGTGATACAGCTCCTGCATTCTTTGAAGGGGTTCCAGGACATCAAGAGCAAATGTTTGGAAATCATAGTAAGAAAACAACGTATGATTTCGCTGGTTTAGTGTTAGATTATAATGAAGAAACGGGCATCGTAACGATTGAGCAACGTAATCATTTCAAACCAGGACATGAAGTGGAGTTCTTTGGGCCAGAAATAGAAAACTTTACGCAAACGGTGGAGAAAATTTGGGATGAGGATGGAAACGAATTAGATGCAGCGAGACATCCGTTGCAAATCGTGAAATTCAAAGTGGATCAACCAGTGTATGTGAATAATATGATGCGCAAAAGCATACTTCAATAAGAAAGAGTGATAGTCGAATGGGGACGAATAAGCCTGTTGTAATTGGAATTGCTGGTGGTTCAGGGTCAGGTAAGACAAGTGTAACGAAAGCGATTTTTGACCATTTTAAAGGTCATTCCATTTTAATCTTAGAGCAAGATTATTATTACAAAGATCAAAGCCATTTACCAATGGAAGAGCGTTTAAAAACAAATTATGATCATCCATTAGCGTTTGATAATGATTTGTTAATTGAACATTTGCAGCAGTTGCTTGCATATAAACAAGTAGATAAACCTGTATATGACTATACATTGCATACGCGTTCAGATGAAATTATTCCAGTTGAGCCGAAAGATGTAATCATTTTAGAAGGAATTCTTATTTTAGAAGACCCGCGTCTTTGTGAGTTAATGGACATTAAGTTATTCGTTGATACAGATGCTGACCTTCGTATTTTACGCCGCATGCAGCGTGATATTAAAGAACGTGGTCGTACGATGGATTCAGTTATTGATCAATACGTAAATGTTGTACGTCCAATGCACAATCAATTTATTGAGCCTTCTAAGAAATTTGCGGATATTATTATCCCTGAAGGTGGACAAAACCACGTTGCAATTGATATTATGGTTACAAAAATTGCAACAATTCTTGAACAAAAAGTAAATTTGTAATAGCATAGTAAAAGATATACGATAGGAAGGGATTTTTTCCCTTCCTATCGAATACAATGAAACATGCAACCTCATCTATATATAGGTGAGGGCATATTTATATCAACTTTCCATACATATCTTCTTTATATAAAGAAGAATTGGGAATACGGGGTTGTATGTGACAACTCCGCTAGTACAGGCGTGCTAGAAACCTCCGCTATACATATAAGCGGGGGAGTTTTCATATGGAACTCCTCTTTTTTTCGGGGGATTGGTATATAAAAGGAGTGGAAAATATGGCAACAGAAAAAACATACCCTATGACGCAAGAGGGTAAGCAAAAGTTAGAGAACGAACTTGAGGATTTAAAAACGGTAAAACGTAAAGAAGTTGTAGAGCGCATTAAGATTGCACGTAGCTTCGGAGATCTTTCTGAGAACTCTGAGTATGATGCAGCGAAAGATGAGCAAGCGTTCGTAGAAGGACGTATTACACAATTAGAAAACATGATTCGTAACGCAGTTATCATCACAGATAACGGTGAAGAATCTACAGTTGTTACATTAGGTAAAACAGTAACATTTAAAGAACTACCAGATGGAGATGAAGAAGCTTACACAATCGTAGGTAGCGCAGAAGCAGATCCATTTGAAGGAAGAATTTCTAACGATTCTCCAATCGCAAAAAGCTTATTAGGTAAGCAAATTGGCGAAAAGGTAGCAATCCAAACTCCAGGTGGAGAAATGCAAGTAGAGATTATCTCTGTAAAATAATTAAAAATCACTCGTGTAAAAGCGAGTGATTTTTTTATCCCGCATTAACGGGCAGTAAGACCCCCACCTCAAAAATCAGCGAAAGCAAAGAAGTTAGGTGGGGGTCGGGCTGCTCGTAAAAGCCCGATTGGTGAGGGCTGATAATCAGTGGGGGATGAATAAAACCCCCACTGATTAAAGTTTCACTTTATTTGTATAAAAGATGAAACACTCCGTCCAAACTATAGTAGACGAGGTGTTTTTTTTTATGAAAATAAAACAGAGAATTACAATTGTTTTAATTTGTTTTATATGTGTCATGTTTATGTTACTTTGTCGTTTAATTCAAATACAAATTATAGATACGGAATCATTTACGGATCGTAAGATTAATTTAATTGAAAAAAGTGTTACACAACGGACGCAATCCATTACGGTAGATGATGGACGAGGCCATTTTATAGATCGTAATGGTAAGGAAATAGGTGAGAAAAAGTATCCTGTTTTAATTGTTTTTCCATTTCTACAATTAAAAAATGACATGTTGGAGAAAATTGCGCATATCATTGGTATGTCGAGACAAGAGATTGAAAGTCAAATGAAACATAAGAAAAGTGCATTTATCCTGCAAAGAGGAAATGAACCACTTCGCTTGGAACGAGAGCAGATGGAGAAGGTGAATCAATTAAATGTATTAGGCATTGTAGCAGCTGAAGTTCGTTTGCGGCAAACTAGCGTGATGAATCATTTAATTGGCAATGTGGGTGAAAATGAACGAGAATTTCAAAAACGATACGGAGAAGTAAGAAAAATTTCAAAACAAACGCCGATTGGCATTTCAGGATTGCAGCAATCATTTGATGAATTTCTTTTGACCGATGGAGAGGCAAAAGTATTGTATCAAGTGGACCGGCAAGGAGAACCGATTTTTGGAAAACAAGCGAAATATACATCGCCTGGAAATCCGTTTTATCCAGTGACGATTCAAACTACTTTACATAACGAGTTACAGAAAAAAGCAGAAGAAGTAGTTGAAGCAAGTGAGATTAAGAAGGGAGGAGTAGTGCTACTTGATGTAAAGAAAAATGAAATTTTAGCAATGGTTAGCAAACCATCTGTACAGGTGAAAGATGAGAGTTTATATAAAACTACACTTGAAAATCAAATGTTAACACCACATTTTCCCGGTTCTGTTTTTAAAACAATAATTGCGGCGGCAGCGATTGATCAAAATGAAAATGTTTTTAATCGCGTATTTAATTGTAATAAAGATTTATATGGTGAAGATCACCCACAAGTTAAGATGGGGACACTTAGTTTTAAAGAGAGCTTTGCTAGAAGCTGTAACAGGACATTTTCAGAGTTAGGCAATGAGTTAATACAAAAGGATAAGACGGTATTAGAAACTTATGTAGCGGCTTTAGGAGGCGCTGAGAGGGTTGGATGGAGAGGTTCTGTATTTCATACAACTCATTTTGAGCAAATGCCAGAGGAGAAGAGTGTTACGATTTGGGGGAGTGAAGGAAATAAGAATAGTAAAAAAGCGGTAGCGCAAACAGCAATTGGACAGAAAGATGTACGTATGTCACCTCTAGCGATTGCAAATATGATGGCGACGATTGCTAGAGGGGGAGAAAAGATGGAAGTGAAAGCTGTTGAAAAAATAATGTATAAAAATGGAACGGAGTTTTATACATTTGAAGACCATACATTAGGTGGAAAACAGCTTTCATATGAAACAGTGAAAACATTACAACAGTTATTAAGGAGCGTTGTAACAACGGAGAAAGGCACAGGAGCAGCATTCAGGTCGTTACCATTAAGTGTCGCTGGAAAATCTGGGACAGCACAAACAGGAAAAGGAACGAAAGAGAATCGATGGTTTGCAGGTTATTTTCCATATGAAAATCCAAGGTATGCTTTAGTTGTCGTGGATATAGAAACGAATAGCGATGTAAATAAAGTTACACCTATTTTCAAATCTATCGTAGAATCAATCTATCGATTAGAGAATGAAAAGTAATCTTGCAATTCATAGTAAAATGTTTTCATTTCATGAAAATATTATTGTAAATGTTCAACCTTTCTAGATTTAATGTTACAATAGCAAGTATGAAAAACTGCATGGAGGTTTGAAGAATGGCAGGAGGATCTAGATTCCAACAGAAACAACAAAAACGTCGTCAAAACGGTGTTTTAAATATTGCAATCGCTATTGTACTAGTAGCAGTAGCTATTGTAGCATACCAATTGTTTGTTCCTGACACGAAAGAGCAAGCGTCTTCTAGCGATAAAAAAGTAGCTCAGCAAACAACGAAAGAGAATAAGTCTGAGAAAGCTAAAGGCAAAGAAGAGACGAAGAAGAATGAACAAGAGAAAACAGAGGCTAAGAAGAAAGAAGAAGAGAAGCTAAAGGCTGAAGAAGAACAGAAAAAAGCTGAAGAAGAAGCGAAAGCTAACGAGAAAGTACCAGCTGAAAAAACACAGTCAAAGGCAACTGACGCTTATACGAAACCTTCTTGGAAGC
>NZ_JAKUFR010000032.1:0-52432 GCF_022663555.1 Bacillus cereus group sp. BfR-BA-01381 | reverse complement strand
TAATTATTATTGATAATAATTATCATTTTCATTTAGATATTATATCGCCACTTTTTTTAAATAGCAAACTATTTTTTTACTTTGTTAAATATTAAAATACTTATTACAATTCCCTTCCAAAACTTACAAATACACGCAAAATAGAATACTAGCTTATTTTTAAAAGTGTAGTATACTTAATCATTATTTTGAGTTTTCAAATAAAAATATCCAAGGTGATGCAATGTTATATATAAAACAACTACTCTATTTTACTTATGAACAAGCATTATCCTGCTTATTCCCAGTCGTTATTTTCTTAACACTAGCCCTTTCAAAAATCTTTTCGATCCCAGGGTTATATCGCTACGATTTCATACTCATCGTATGCCTTCTTATGCAGTGGGTTATGTACAAGACTGGCCTTGAGACGAAAGACGAATTAAAAGTAATTACTGTCTTCCACCTCATCGGCCTTTTACTAGAAATATATAAAGTTCATTTCGGTTCATGGAGTTATCCGGAAGAGGCATATTCAAAGGTTTTTGGTGTTCCACTTTACAGCGGCTTTATGTATGCAAGTGTTGCAAGTTACATATGCCAAGCGTGGAGAAGATTGCATTTGCAAATGCATCATTGGCCGAAAGCTATTTTTGTAATACCTCTAGGAGCAATGATTTACTTCAATTTTTTCACACATCATTTTCTATACGATTTTAGATGGTTCTTAACTTTACTTCTATTCATCGTTTTCTTTCGGACATTTGTGGAATTTTCATTACGAGGCGTTACATATAAAATGCCGCTCGTTCTCTCCTTTTTTCTTATCGGATTCTTTATTTGGATTGCAGAAAACATCGCAACATTTTTCGGTGCATGGCAATATCCAAATCAACGGGAAGCGTGGGATCTCGTCCACTTTAGTAAAATTAGCTCATGGTTTTTACTCGTTGTTATTAGCATTATGATTGTTACACAACTCAAACATTTGAAAGAGTCGAAAAGATAATACTGATTATGTAAAAACAGTTAGCCCATCACTCATTAGAGGGTGATGGGCTTTTTTTAGTAATATTTTTTAAACCGTCCTTATCAAAGGAGTTATAATTTACAATAGCATAAGCAGTTGCACATTATGAACTACTACTAGCTGAAGAAGTTGCTGCAGATGAAGCGGCAATCGTTGCCATCATAGCTGCTTGTTGTGCTTGGATAAGGACTTCTATCATAGTTTGTAAACCTGTGTTGGTAGCTTTACTTTCCTCACCTTTCTGACTTACGAACAGTTGAATAGCAATAAGAATATTCGTATCTGTATGCCAACGGAATAATTTCTCTCCCTGCAATTTTTCAATCAACGCTTTAATAGAATGAATCTCTTTTTCTCCATCCTCAAGTAACGCTAATAGCCCGATTGCTGGGTAATGCATCTGTTTCACTTTTACCTTTTCTTGCTTTAACAAATTCCATATGTTTGTGCATGTTGCAACTAATATTTCTTCCCTGACATCCTTCTTTAGTGAAAGAATATGGCTTAGAAATTGGAGGTCATTCCCTTTGCGCAAGCCAGCTTTTGCTAGTTTCTGATAAAGACGCTCCACTCGGTCCATAAGTGTTTCTACATGCTCTGATTGTCCTGCTAATAAAACGGAGAGCGGATAATCATTTGTACCTGTTAGGAAAAGATGATCCTCTTTCATACGTTTATATACTTGCATCGAACGCTGAATATGCGTGCCATGATGCTCATTATCTTCTGTTAAAAGTACAGCTGCTGCAAGATAAGTAAATATACTGCGGCTAAAACCACCAGCGACCAATTGTTCATATAAGTCTAAAAACTCTCGAAAAGCTTTCTTATAATTTGTAAAGTGAATATCTAATGTTGCGGCCACTACAAAGCGATGATAAGACTTTAAGTATGAAAACATCCCTACCTCATTCTTAATATAACTACTAATTTCTAAAAAACGTCCGAGATCAAGCAATTTATCACTACTTGCATACATAGCAGCAATCATCATTCCTGTTCGAGGATCACTCGTTTTCCATTTTAGTTCTCCCTTTATCTGTGCATATGTATGTGTGTATTGCTCCAGCTTTTGTTCTAATGTAATCATAGTATTCACCCCTATTTCTAGTTCTTCTCTTTTATTATACGTATATTCCATATTTAGGAATACCTTATTTCATAATCACATCTTAAAAATTAGAAGGTTTCTTGTCCTTCTTCATCAGTAGCACGATGATCCCCCCTAATCCTTCAAGAAGTTATACAAAAAAGGTAGATAATAATTTATCTACCTTTTTTGTATATATTATTTAACATTACACCTGTATTGCTTGTTATATGCAATTAAGACTAAAGAGCTTTAATAATACGTTCCATCGCCTTCATTTGCCCAATATGATCCGCTTCATGATAAAGCATCATGCCGTATAGCTCACCAACTGTTTCTAGTCCTAAGAATGGCTCTGGCAGTTTATTTTCAAATGCTTCTGCTGGCATTTCGTTAATACGTTTTGCTTGTTCTTTTAATTGGGCCATTAATACTTCTAATGACGGTCCTTCTGTTTTCCATTTAGATGGTCTTGATCCATATCCAAACATACCTGGATATTCCGTTGGTAATTGTTTGAATTCTTTTCCAAACATAAAAACTTCTGCTGCCGTTAAAACGTGACCGATATGCCAGCGGATTGTATTATTAAAACCATTCGGCTGCGTATCCGCAGTTTTATCGTCTAGCGTCTCCATAAATTTAAACAATTCCCCACGCGTTATTTCAAATTGTTTTAAACCAACTAATCTATTCATCTTATCGTTCTCCCTCTTGATGCACAATTTATTATGAACTAAGAATGTTCAACTTATTAAAGTTTCACCTTGTATAATCTATCAGAAACAATTAATAAATACACCTAATATGCTTAATAAAAAGGTTCACCCCTCGTAAATATAGAATTACTTACTGCACAAATATTTTAGTAAACAAAAAAGGAGTGTTAATTTCATGTTACATGTTTTAAAACAGCAATATCACCTTATTAGCTCTACAAGAGAAACTTTATTTTCGTTTTTGGAAGAAATCCCGCTAGAAAAATTACATAGCACTGTTCCCAATTTCGGAAACGGTAGTATTATAAAGACCCATATTCATGTAGCTGATTGCTACCGATACTGGCTTGGATCATTCGCATTTAAGCAAAAGCGAGCAGATTTTTCATTTGCTAGTGATGATGAAATTGAGCATGCAGATGTAGAGAAAGTCCGTGCTAGATTTAAGTTAGTAGATGAGACTGTACAACGGTTTTTAGAGGAATACAACGACCGGTGGCTCGAAAATATAGCAAATGAAGTGAAATGGCAAAAAGAGCCTTGGAGCATAACTCCGCTATGGCTTTTAACTCATACGGAAACGCATGAATTTCACCATAAAGGCCAAATTGTATCTATGGCTCGTCACCTTGGGTACAATCCTCCTGATACAGATCTTAATCTTAATTAATTCAATCGTTCAAACAAATGAATTACTATAACTATCGTTAGCAGTGTTTATATATATGGAAAGGCCCTTCATTCTTTTTGATGTTGTTTATAGTTTTGCAATTTTTTTGCGGCACAAACTTGTAATATATTTTAATTATGTTTGTGTCGTGTTCTTACTAACTAGTTTCATATCCATAAAAAATATATTAATATGTTTCCTTCTATAATTTCAGTTACCTAATCAATAAGAGGTTCTTTCTTTTTATTATGAATGTATACAAAACAAACACGAAAATTCCGAAAATAAAAGTTGAAAACGCTGGTAACGCTTTATCATTTGGCACGTACACACTCCAAAAAGAATTAAGAAGCGCATGAAAAATTAGACACATAAAAATACTTTTAGTTGCGTTAATAATTGTAGTTAATAAGAAAGATACGGCAATTGTCGTAATTATAAAGGCTATAAAATCCCTTTGGGTTTGATTCGTGCCCGGAATAAACCATAACGGCCAGTGCCAAATAGCCCATATAACGCTCACAATAATCGTACTAAAAAATTCTGAAAACCTTTTCTGAAGAGCAGGTTGTAAGATTCCTCTCCATCCAATTTCTTCAAGACCTCCACCAATGATCATTATTGGAAAACTAATTAATGCCACGTATAATGGTTTTTGCACTGTTGCTCCACCAAATATCGTTGGAAGATAACAGCTTATAAAGGCTAGAATAATGATTAGAATATACCATGCAAAGTGATGTTTAGGATTTACAATATTTTTAATGAACCTTCTAAACTCCTCTTGTGATCCATATTTTTTCTTTAAACTAATCGCAATGATTGCCGGCATGATCCCACCGAAAACAAATAATATCATCGCAAGCGGTGTACCCAATGTCGTAATGTTTAATTTTATTAAGTTAATTAATAACCCCCAAAGTGTCCATGTACCTATAAAAGTACAAATTACATATCGTTTAATATCATTACTCATCTACTTGCCTCCTTTGTTTTAATTAGAGCACAAATTTCGAAGTATGAAAACAAATTATGTTAAATTATCCCAACATCCGAAAGAAATATCCATAGTCAACTAGACCTTTACGAAATATCCCGCTATCTGCTTCACTTCAATTAAAGCTCGAAGTTAGGGTCTTACTATTCGTTAATACTGGATAGACGAACAAAAAAAGAGCATGTTTTGAAATCCAATCAAAACATGCTCTTAAAATATTCTATCTTACAATCTCCATTTCCTCATCAATACCAAATAGTCTCCGCATAATTATATGCATCGCTATTCGGAATAGCATGTTTCCCCTGCGCTTGCGCTTTTCTTGGATCTAAATCATATACCATCGGCGTATAGCATGATGTTTGCCCTTTATTTACAACACCATTTCCTCCAGCACTTCCGCAAGTATATGCCTTTCCATCGGTTTTTCTGACGACCCTTGCATCAGCTTCGTTATTATAAACCGCTGGACGAGTTACAGTAACCTTTGCCCACGCTGTTTTACACGTCGTGCTAAATTTTAATTCCACATATGAATTAGAATCAATCCACTTCTTTTCTTTCGTTACTGCTGATTGATCACAGCTATTGTAGTAAGGGCTTTTCCCATCATATGAATGGTCTTCTGCAAATGCTTTATCATTATTCGTCGTACTAAACATACTAGTTACAACGAGCAATGCCAGACAAAGACATGCGCTTACCTTTTTAAAAAGCTTCATAGAATTCCACTCCTTTATTAATAACGTCCAGTTTTCCCGTAGCCATTATTAATCGTTACCGCTTCAGCATCAGCTGTATAACCAAAATCAGCGGTTAAATCAAATACCATTCCTGTATAAGTGCTCGTTTGCCCCGTTTTTATTGCTCCATTACCACTATTAGAATCTACTGATTTTTGAAATACACCATTTTTATATTTATTAATAACAGCGTAAGCATATACTCCTCCAGAAACAGAAGGTGCTGGTTGATCTAAAACAAGCTTAGACCATGCCGCATGACATGTATTACTGTAACGTAAATACACTGTTCCTACTTTTTTACTACCTTCATACACCGCTGTAGACTTTGCATTAAATCCATCTGCATCACATGTTGTACTGCCTCCGTATACTTTCGTTGTTGCTGGATTTTTCCCGTCATAATAACTACTCAGATCGGTAGCTGCAAATGTACTTCCTTGAAAACTAAATAATACCCCTACACTCGCTACACTTAACACACATACTTTCATTAACTTTTTAAACATTTTAAATTCCCCCTCAAAATAAGTACGTATATCTCCCCCCTAGTACGCCCCTCCTTTCATACTGCCTAGAGGCATCTTACAGAAACGAATAAAAGTTGTAAATTCCCTTACGATTATTGGAATATACGAAGAAATTTACTTATCCTTTTAAGAAAAAAAGTTGAGAAATACACATTTGAAAACATCCTTTATTTAAAACATAAAGAACCGATACTTGTTACATGCAAGCATCGGTTCTTTTATACAAAATTGCCATTTTTTCTTTTATATAAAATAAATATTTCTCCACTTAGTCTGTTGTAAAAAACTCCCTCGTTACATCAATAAATTGTTGCAGTGGTACTGTCATCCATTTGTCTTTATGCCAAGCAATTTGTGTGAAAATTGGATTGATAGTATTGTCTAGGTGTAACTCTTTTATCGTTCCCTCTCGTATATCTTTTTCTACTACTATTGCTGGCAAAACGGCTACACCTAAATCTGCAATCACACATTGTTTAATTGCCTCTACACTAACGAACTCAATCTTATTTACTGGATACACATCTTGGATGCGAAATAACTCTTCAAATAAAATTCGATATGAACACCCTAGTTCTGTTAATAAAAGTGTTTCCTTCTCTAAATCTTTTATAGAAACGGAAGTTTGCTGAAGTAAATGATGCCCTGGAGCAGCTACTACTTTTAATTCTTCTTTCATAAGCGGCTCCACATGTAAAGCATCTTCTGTTTTACATTCGTCCAAAATAAATGCAAGATCGACTTTTCCCTCCATCAATTGTTCCTTCGCATCTTTATTGGAATGTGCTGGTTTAAATATAAGTTTTATTTGAGGAAATTGCGCTTTAAACCTCTTTAATATAGAAGGAAGTCTATATGTACATTGGCTCTCTTGCGCACCGATTATTAACGTACCTGCTATTTCCTCATCATCTTTCACAGCCACCTTCGCTTCGTTACTAAGTGCAATCATCTTGTCGGCATATAGTTGAAACTTTCTGCCCGCTTCAGTTAAGAAAAGGCGTTTTCCTAATCTTTCAAATAACAGCGTACCTAGCTCAGCTTCTAACGTTTTAATTTGCGCTGTCACGCTCGATTGAGCAAAGTTTAATTTCTTCGCAGTTTGTGTAAAGTTCAAAGTATCTGCCGCTACTTTAAATGTAATTAATTGTTTTATCTCCATTTATCATCCCTCTTTTCAATCGATATTTCCGATTGATTCTATCGAAATAATCCTCTTTGTCTATTGATATTTATATTGTATGATAAAGAGCATCGACAAACAATATAATGGAGGTATTCCATATGAAAGCACTTTGTTTCGAACAGTTTGGAAGTCCGGATGTACTACAATATAAAGAACTAAATGATCCAATCATAAATCCAAATGAAATTCTTGTCCGCACGAAAGCAATCGGTTTAAATTTCGCCGATATTTATAGACGCCGCGGTGATTATCATCTCGCTGGCAACCCGCCTTATATATTAGGTTATGAAGGCGCTGGTATTGTTGAAAAAGTAGGAGCTGACGTTACAAATATTAATCCTGGAGACCGCATTGCATTTGCTGACGTTCCATTTGCAAATGCAGAATTAGTTGCCGTTCCATCAAAAAAAGCAATCCCGCTTCCAGATTCTATTTCTTTTGAAACAGCCGCTTCTGTCTTATTACAAGGTCTAACGGCACATTATTTAACGAAAGATAGCTATCAAATAAAACAAGGTGATACAGCTTTAGTCCATGCCGCAGCTGGTGGTGTTGGACAGCTTCTTATTCAAATCATTAAACTACTAGGCGGAAAGGTAATCGGCCTCACGTCAGCAAAAGAAAAGGCACAAATAGCTACATTAGCTGGTGCTGATCACGTATTTTTATATACAGAAGCATGGCCTGCGAAAGTACTTGAAATAACAAACGGTGATGGAGTAAATGTTGTATATGAATCAGTAGGTTCTACATTAGAGGAAAGTTTTAGCGCTACTAAAACTGGTGGCACTGTCGTATTTTACGGAATGGCCGGTGGTAATCCTGCGCCAGTTGATCCACGTATGCTTATGGATGCTTCGAAAACTTTAACTGGCGGAGACCTTTGGAACATGCTTACATCTTATGAAGAGAGAATAGAACGCTCCTCTCAATTATTCGAATGGATTGCGACCGAAAAATTAAAGATCGCAAGTTCTAATACATTCTCTTTACAAGATGGTGCCCGTGCTCATGAATTATTAGAGAGCCGAAAAAGCACAGGGAAGATTTTATTGATCCCATAATCGTTCCAATAAAAAAGGAAGCTAGAATGTATTTCTTTGCTTCCTTTTTTAAAGTTATTTATGTTCAATTGTAAAGTGATAATAAAGTTATTTAATTCTGATCTAAAAATATAAGAGCCTGGCTACAAATCATATTGTAGTAAGGCTCTTTAAAGTTGTTTAATTTCTAACCATTTAAATGTGCTTGTAGACAAAAATTAATAATAAAGTTGTTTAAATCTTGTTCAACTAAAGCACCCGTTAGTTTAATAAGAAAAAATTATCTATTATTATTAAAGTGGCCCACCTTCAAAACCAATAGGCCATCCATCGTTTTTAAATTTTACTTTATACTGAAACTCAAAGTGACCATCATAAATAAAAGCTAAACTAAACCCAGAAAATATATAATCGTCAAAATTAACCATCTTTCCAAAAAATATTGTGGATAGATAGTAGTTCTTCATTTCTTGATTAGGGAAGAATTTCTGTAAATATTTTAATGCACAGCTTATATGTAGATGGAGTTCATCGAATGTTTTTTCTGCCATTTCGATAATCTCCATATCGGGATTTTCATTATTCCCCTGAATAATAATCTCCACATCTTCCCATTCTCCGATATTAATACTATAAAACCACCGTTTTTGAATGAGATACTTCTCATTTTCGTATACAGGGGGATTAACTAGGTTTAATTTTTTTACCTCATCTTTAGTTAACGGTTTATCAAGAATAAGCTTTTTATGCAAAATTTCTTTGATATTAGAGACAATATATTTAGATTTGTTTAATTCTAAAGAGTCCATTTTCTACCTCATAAATTATAAAATAAAGTAAATTCCCCCTTAAGTATATCATCATCCTTATTCAACTATCCTGCACCGTTAATTCAATAAGAATTAAACAACTTTATTATTTTCAAAGGACTTTATTGTAAATTAAACAACTTTATTATCTCTTAACATCAATCTCGCTTCTTTTCAATAACCCTGTTATTTATATTTTTTCTCTACGCTTCTCTTTCTAGGCCCCTCATTTTTAAGTTTATATAATAAACGAATCTAAATATTAAAGGAAAGAACACTCCCCCTGATATCAACGATCCAATAAATATAGTATCAATAAAAGAAAGAATCCCAAATAATAGTATTCAAAAAAAATAAAATACAACTGCACTCCAATAAATAAAACGCGGAAACTTAGTTTGGAACGAATCACCTTTTTCACACGGTTTTCCAAATAACAAATGAACGAATTTAATCAACATAATCACTTCTCCATATAATTGTTAATATTCTTTTCTTCTTAGAACTGAACATAAATCACATACCATGTGCCACCCATGTTCACACATTCCTTACTTTGTTTTATCCCGCTTTAATGGGCAGTAAGACCCCCACCTCAAAATACAGCGAAAGCAAAGAAGTTAGGGGGGATCAACTGCCCATAAAAGTCCGATTGGTTCAACTTTATTTCTCGTATACTTACTTTAGATTCCGAGATAAAATGTAAGGTTAATGTCCCTCCAATACACTGCAAACTAATTTGTTGTTCCTACTCTCTAATTATACCATTACAATAATTTTCATAGTTCATTTTTAACAGAATATTCCGATTCAAATCAATAAATGATATATTAAAAAATAAGGAAAGGAAGCTAGATTTCTCTACCTTCCTTTCCTTATTTTTATATTTCCACACTTTCTTTTCCTTTTGCAACATAACTCATATCTCCAACCGACTCGACTGTATATGCTCCATCTTGATATACAATCTTCGTTACACTAGCATTTTCCACTCCAAGTTTTGTTTTACTACTGTCTAACATTTCTATTAAGGTAGTAATCAACAACCCATGAACAACAACTAAAACGTTACCGCCACCATCTTTAGCAGCTTCTTCACTAATTTTATCTATCTCTGCTTTTATACGAGTAGAAAATAATTCCCAATCTTCCGCCTGTTTCGTAGGGTCTGCTGCTCTAATAAGATTAATTACTTCTTGAATAGAAAACTTCATAAGTTCTTCTGGTGATGCAACGCCCGCAGCTTTTCCAACCACATCCCACATATTTTCAAGCTTTTCACCTTCAAAAATACCGAAATTTAATTCTCTTAAATTTTTCCTTTGTTCAAGTTTCAATTTTGATTGCTCACTATATTTTAATACTAAATTAGCAGTTTCAATCGCTCGGCCGCTATCACTACTATACGCATTCATAAAATGAACATCTTTTAATCCCATTCCTAAATTCGTGGCAACTTCCACACCTTTTTCTACTAACGGAGAGTCTGCCCAACCTTGCGCGCGATGGTTCGTATTTAATATTGTTTTACCGTGTCTTGTAACATATAACGTAACTACATTCTCATTGCTATCTGTTTCTCGCTTCTTCATTCAATTCTCTCCCTTTACATTTCTATATCAATTTTACCACCTTAATTATTCATTGAGCAAAATATATGTAAGTAGCTTCACTTAATAAAAAACGCTACCTTTCTGTATATCCCTACAAAAAGATAGCATCTTTTATGATTATATTTTTTAACCGATACTCTTACTCAACAAAAGCATTCGAATATTGCACAACTCCTTCTATACCTTGCAGAGCGTTCTCACTTAGCTCAACCGCCATAAACGCTTCATCTGGCACTTCAAATGGTGCTTTTATATTCCACTCACTTGCTTTCTTAAAACCAAATTTCGGATAGTACTCTGGATGTCCTAATACTACAACTGATCCGTATCCAAGTTCTTTCGCTTTTTCTAACGCAGCTACAATAAGTTTTCCGCCAATCCCTTTTTTCTGATGGCCCGTAGCAACTGATACTGGTGCAAGTGCTAATGATTCTACAGAAGCTTCATCCTTTTCTATCGTAATTTTCGATAACATAATATGCCCGACTATTTCTTCGTCTACCGCAACGATAGATAACTCAGGAACAAACGCGTCACACTCTCTAATACGTTTTACAAGTTCATGTTCCTTTTTATCACTAAATTCTTCATGTAAAAATGCTTGTTGTACAACTTCTTCCGTTTTTCGATAATCGGTTTGTCGTTCTTGTCTAATCGTTACCATTTTAACTTATCCTCTATTTTTTCTTATTTCTTTTTGGATTTTACGAAGTGCTTTTTTCGATCCACGCTCAATGTCGTGTTGCATTTTTCTTTCTTTATAATCGACAAATAGTGTATTTAAATCGTATCCCTCTGGATATAATTCTTTTGCTGCTACTTCTAAAGTAATGCGTTTTACATTTACTTCAACAAATTCGCCGTTATAATATACAACAACATTATAGAAATTATCTATTTCCTTATAGATAATACCAAAATCATCGTAATCTAATAAATTTACACGATCACCGATTTTGTACTCGTAATGGTTTTCTCTTTTTTCTTGCACAAATTTCGGTTTTCTAATTTTACTTTTATTCACTTTTTCTAGAGCATATTCTTTATTTTCCATATACGCTTTCGCTCTTTGCAGTACATGTTCTCTTACATTCATTTTGTTCGCAATCCAAAGTGCATTACTTTCACCTGATTTACCGATCACTAATTTATAAAGCGGTTCTAGTGTCTCACTATTAAATTGCATCGCTGCGTTCATGAAATCATCATGCATTTCTGAGAAGCGTTTAATTTCACCGTAATGCGTACTCGCAACTGTAATACATCCAGCAAGATAAAACTCCTCTAAAATAGAAATTGCAAGTGCTGCTCCTTCATTCGGTTCAGTCCCGCTTCCTATTTCATCAAATAATAGCAACGTATTATTATTTGACATCCTCATAATCTCAGATAAATTTTTCATATGTGATGAAAATGTACTTAGTGCATTTTCAATACTTTGATTATCACCAATATCTACAAATACATTTTCGAAAATAGCAATTTCTGTTTCTTTATCTCCGGCAATATGCAAACCTGACATTGTCGCTAATGTTAACAATCCAATCGTCTTTAACACAATTGTCTTCCCGCCCGCATTCGGCCCTGTAATAATTAAACTACGATAGTTTTGACCGATTTCAAAGTGTAATGGTACTACTTTTCCACTTAAAAGCGGATGCTTACAATTTACTAAATGAACGTAGCCATGATCATTTAACTTCGGCTCTATTCCATCAATCGATTTACTAAACTTCGCTTTCGCAAACACCATATCATACTGACTAATCAATTCCATATTAATTTTGATATGATAAATATTTTCTACTACCATTCCTGATAAAGTCGCTAAAATTTGATATTCTTCTATCGCTTCTTCTGCTTTCAAACTTGCGAGTTCCACATTTAACTTTGTAACCGTATGTGGTTCTATAAACACAGTAGAACCTTTAGCGGAAGCTTCAACTATACTCCCCGCAACTTGATTTTTATAAGAAGATTTAATCGGAATCGTGTACCTATCGTCCTTCTTACTAATAAAGAATTCTTGAATATACTTCTTATTTGCACTACTATTTAAAAACTTCGTTAAACGTTCTTTTATTTTCCCATCTACCGAATCAATGTTATTTCGAATTCGTTTTAACTCTTTACTAGCGGCAGAATCAATACTATTACCTTTTATTGAAAAATTAATTTCCTCTTCAATACTTTTAAATTCAGTCATTGAATTTGCATAAGAAGCTAATACTGGCGCAAAAAATTCTTTATCTAACATAAACTTTTTAATCTTTCTACACCCACGTAAAAAGTCTGAAACACTTACTAATTCTTCTGGATCTAAAATCATCCCTTTTTCTAATTTTTGAATTGTACTAGCAATATTTGAAATACCGAAAAAAGGCACATGCCCTTCTGCATCTAATATAGCTCGTGCTTCTGTCGTTTCATTTAATCGATTCCTTACTACTTTTATACTCGTACTCGGCTCTAATTTATTTATTAATTCTTTTCCTAATCCACTTACACAATAAGATTTCACTATATCCTTTAATTCGTTATATTGTAACTTTTCAAAAGTCATCGTATTCATTTTGTTTCTCCTCACTATGATTGATTTCTATCATAAATGAAGATACCTACTCATTAGATTCCAATGAGTTCTACATTATTCAATTACCATTCTTAAACATTAAAAATATACACAAAAAAGCTGCGGGGATACCGCAGCTTTTACATTTACAAGGCATGAGTAATAACATATGGGGAAATAAACCATAAAAAAACGGATGGCAATCCCCTTATTACACGCTTTATAAAGTATTGTAGGTATCTTCATAGGTATCGAAATAAATCCATGACAAAATTAGGGGTATGGTATACATAAAAATCCCCTGTTCTTATCCGATTTATTTCATTCAATTTTTCCTATTTAGTACCTACCGCACTCACAAAAAGCACCTCTCATTAATTTATATTATAGTCATTGAAATCTAATTTACTGAAATCATCATACTATATGTTTCGTGAGAAGTAAAGGTGTCAGACTATTCCCTTGCAGATTGTAAAGCCTTCATATAATCAGCCTTTTTCTCAAGTTTCTTTTTCGCCTCTTCAGCCGTTACTATATAATCTACCGCAATATGTTGTAATACGTCCTTATTACCATTTGGCAGCTGAACTGTTATATCATCCACACTACTCTTACTATTTTCAATCGTTTTATTGAATTCCTGAATACTTCTCGCAACTTCCGCTAATGTTTCCATATGTGCCCGGTTGTCTAAATCCAAAAAGATATTACTTCTGAAAACCGCCGTAACATAATGCTTCGGATGTTTCTTCGCTATTTTTTTCTCTGCATCCTTACCGAAAACAGTGTCCCCTGTTTGCATTTTCTCGAAAGTAAGTATAGTATTATTCCCTTTTTCTTCATAATCTGTATTGAATCTTTCTCGTAAATCATTCGCTTCTTTTTTTATTTTATAGTTATCATTATTTATCTTTGGAGAGGTTCGTCCATCGAAATACATTTGAAATTGCAAATATGGTTCATCTACTTGCTGTACATAAGCTATTCGTATATCTGGTCCTAAAAAATCCTTACCTTGACTAGGTATTTCAATTCGATCTAGTTTCACAGAAATACCATGCTCCAATTTTGTATAACTTTGTGCTTTTTGTTCAATTTCCTCATCCGATATATCACATGATGTTAATAGTAATAAACTAAACATTATGCTATATTTCATTATTGTTCTTTTCATATTGCCTCTCCTTTTGCTACTACTTCCTATACAAAAATGTCCTTATGGATTTTAAATTACGATTTATATAAAAAACTTCTTCTAATAATCATAAGTATAATGAAACTTTTTAATTATATTTTACACTTATAGTGTAATTTTACACTATATTCATTTTATCGTAAAGCAAATATAATATCTATTTCAATCACATTAAAAACATACTAATATTTAGTTCTATAGTAATCACAGTAAGGAGATGCTCTTCAAGTACGAATAAGAGAAAACACGGGTGACATCATTTATTCCAATGCATTTCTTGTTGTTTCAAAAGTCGACTATTTCCTTTATTAAAATAAAGATTTAGGAATGATAACAATATAAAAAGAAGAGGAAAACTTATATTTCAGTCTACCTCTTCTTTTCTATCAACAATTCACTGCTGAACATATATGGAAACTGATCCTCCACTTACATGGAACTGTCCCCATCCGTCCTTATTAATTGTTACAGTATTTGTTTGATTACCTGTAATATCGTACCATACTTCCCCTGCATTATTCTTTCCAACATCCATCCACTTTGATCCTCCTGGTCCATCAGAGATTAATGTTGCTAAACCAGAATTAGCATGTACACTATCACCTTCTCTTGTCCAGCCAATCACATCTGGATGGTCTAAATAATCACGCTGCGTACCATATGCAAAGTTTTTTCGTGCTGTCAAAATCGGATCAATTTTATCTTTTAACGCTGGAATTTCATAACTACTATTTCCACTTGTCCCATAGTAATCACCATAAAAAACGGAAGGATAGCCCTCTGCACGAGTTAAAATAAATGCATATGCTAACGGTTTAAACCACGGACTTACTACAGATTCCAATGATTGTCCAGGCTGAGAATCATGATTCTCAACGAGAGTTACTGCGAGTGCAGGATGATTTTGCATTACTGTTCCATTTAAAATGTTTCTCATATCATAATTACCATTTCCTTTTGAAGCATAATGAAAATTATAATGCAGTGGTGCATCAAATACAGATTGATTATAATTGACTTTCGCTAAATAATTATTTAAAGTCTGGATATCATTTTGCCAATATTCAGCCACCGTAAACATTTCTTTTCCCGTTTGCTGCCTGACATGATTTACCCAATCGCGTAAATATTCATGATCAATATGTTTAACAGCATCTAAACGAAACCCATCTAAATTTAATTCATTCGCATACCACGTCCCCCAATTTTTCATCTCATTCGCAACATCTGGATGATCAAAATCAAGGTCTGCATACATCAAATAATCATAGTTTCCATTCTCGCTAGACACTTCCCAGTCCCATGCTTTACCTATCCCCCTAAATTTATAAATTCGATTTAATTTCCTTCCTTCATCCCAATCCGTTCCGTCAAAATGATACCATTTCCATTTGAAGTTAGAATACTTATCTCCGCGCCCAGGAAAGTTAAACCCTGTCCATGCATTAATTTCATAATCACCTGATACCTCAATATTTCGATTGTTACGGTCTACCTCAACAGCTGTTACAGTTTCAGTATAATCCGCTCCACCTTTATGATTCATAACTACATCACCGTATACATCGATGTTTTGCTTATGTAAAGCTTCAATTGCAGATTTCAATTGTGCTTTCGTCCCATATTTCGTCCGCACTGTTCCCTTTTGATTGAATTCACCCAAATCATATAAATCATATGCTCCATATCCTACGTCATTTTGCGTAGTTCCTTTATATGCAGGCGGTATCCAAACAGATGTAATTCCCTTTTGAGCTAAATTTTCAGCATCCGAATGCAAGCGGTTCCAATGATTCCCATCATTTGGAGCATACCACTCAAAATACTGCATTAACGTTCCATTGTTAACCGTATCTGCATACGCTTTACTCACCCCATATATACTAGGTAAAAACATAACAACTGACAATCCGACTATTGTTATTCTTTTAAACATCTGTACTCCACCCCCTCCTAAGAAAACGTTTGCATAGTTTATCAGAATTATTATAATATTCGTCCCTCTGTTAGTAAAGTATCAATCTCTCACTCTTCCACATTATTTTGAATCCAACTTCAAATATTCAACGTAGTTTTCATTTCACATCCCATTCAAGATTGTTTACAATTTATCTATAAAAGCATAACGGAGGGATTTCTATGACCGACTTTCAAAAACAATTTTTTGCAAGATTAAATATAGAAGAAAAACACAAAGTTTCATTTGAAGATTTGCCTAATATTATGTACGCAATGGCACAAACTGTCCCTTTTGAAAACTTAAATATTCTCGAAAACAACTTTACGCAAATATCTAAAGACAATCTGAAAGAAAAAATTTTAGTAAACAACCGTGGCGGTCTTTGTTATGAACTCAATCCTACTATGTATTACTTCCTTAAAGACGCTGGATTTGATGTTCATCTCGTTTCAGGAACAGTGTATAACGCTGCAAATTCTATATGGGCCGTTGATTCTGGCCATATCGCAACCGTTTTAAAACATCATAATGAGCTTTATCTAATTGAAGTTGGATTCGGATCATACTTACCACTTGCACCAATCCCTTTCTCAGGTGAAGTCGTTCAATCCGTTACAGGAGATTATCGTATTCGTAAGGAAATGACCGAAAAAGGAAACTACATGTTAGAGATGCGTAAAAACAATGAGTTTTTGGATCAATCTTCTACTGATGATTGGACGTTAGGCTATGCATTTTATATAGAAGAAGTGGATGAAGAAAAAGCAAATGCAGCACAAAAAATTATTGTTGAACATGAGGGCTCACCATTTAACAAAGTACCTCTTATTGTAAAACTAACTGAAGATGGGCATGCATCTTTAACGAAGGATAGTCTCACAATAGCGAAAAACGGTAAAAAAACGAAAGAAAAAGTTACAAATGGGCAATATAAAAATCTTTTACATTCAAAATTCGGAATTACATTATAATTTTTCAAGCCTTGCCATTTTAGCAAGGCTTTTCAATTTTCAGCAGGGATTTTTTGCAATTTGTTGTATTTCATAGTTATATAGGAATATAACTACATATTTAGAAAGGAAATGATTATGACAGAACTTAAAGATCGACTACAAGTAGCTGATAAAGAAAAATGGGATTTAACGGATATTTACGATACCATTGAAGATTGGGAAAGCGATTTTCATAAAATTGAAGTATTAACGAAAGAATTACACGAGTTTAATGGAAATATTCACGATGGCAATAGTTTATTAGCCTATTTAACAAAGAGTGAAGAAATTTCTAGCATAATAACTTTAATGTTCGCTTATGCACGATTACAATCTGATCTTGATACACGCGATACTGACGCTCAATCTCTTGTCGATAAAGTAACACAATTACAAGTGAAAGTAAGTGGAGCTAAATCTTTCTTTTCTCCATTCTTACTTAGCGTAGATGAAAACACATTACATACTTACATAGAAGAAGCTGAAGGCTTACAATATTATAAAGAAGATTTATTTGAATTATACCGTTATAAGAAACACGTATTGAATAAGGACCAAGAAGAGATTTTATCACAAATGGGCGAAGCACTCTCCTCTCCGCAGCATACATATGGCATGCTAAATAATGCAGATATACTATTTGGTGAAGTGACTACTAATGATGGAGAAAAAGTTACTTTAACACGAGGAATGTATGCAAAGTTAATAGAAGATGAGAACCGCGAAAAACGTAAAGAAGCCTATAAAGCTTACTACAAGCCATACGTTCAATTGAAAAATTCTATCGCTTCTACTTTATCTGCAGCTATTAAAAATAATGTTACTGTTTCTAAGCTAAGAAACTATCCATCAGCTTTAGAAAAATCATTATTTGGCGATATGGTTCCGAAAGAAGTATACGAAAATCTAATTGATACAACGAAAAAAAACATTCATTCTTTACATACTTATAATAAACTTCGAAAAGAAAAATTAAATGTAGATGAACTACGCCAATACGATTTAAGTGTTGATTTAGTATCTGGTGTAAAACAAGACATTCCATACGATAGAGCGTTTGACATCATGATTGAATCACTAGCTCCTTTAGGTGAAGAATATATTGAAACATTAAAAAGCTTTAAAGATAAACGTTATATTGACGTAAGAGAAACACCTGGAAAACGTTCTGGTGCTTATAACTTTGGTGTATACGGCGTTCATCCTTTCATTCTTTTAAATCATCACGATGATTTAAATAGCCTTTTCACTCTTACTCACGAATGTGGGCACGGCATGCATACGCACTACTCACACGGATATCAACCAAGAATTTCTGCACACTATACTATTTTCGTCGCAGAAGTCGCTTCTACAGTAAATGAAGTGCTATTAATTCATCATTTATTAAAAGAAGCAAAAGATGCTGATGTACGTAACCATTTAGTAAATCACTTCATCGAGAAATTTAAAGGCACTTTCTTTACACAAATTATGTTCGCTGAGTTTGAAAAAATCACACATGAAATGGCACAGCAAGGTAAACCATTAAATGCCCAAACCTTTAGCGATGTTTACGAAAACTTGTTTAGAGAATATAATGGCGAATCCCTCGTATTTGACGAAGAAGTAAAATACGGATGGGCTAGAATACCGCATTTCTATCGTCCATTTTACGTGTACAAATATGCAACTGGATTCGCTTCTGCAATCCAAATTGCCGATAAGTTATTGAGCGGCGATCCAAATGCTCAAAAACATTATATTGAATTCCTTAAAGGCGGAAGTTCAGACTACCCATTAAACTTATTGAAAAAAGCTGGTGTTGATTTAACTACGCCAGAACCGATTGAAAGTGCATTAAATCGTTTTAGTGAACTTGTTGAAGAATTTTCAGCATTATAAAAAGCATGCAGAGTATATACTCTGCATGCTTTTTTCATTTCGGTTACTTTATACTAAATGTTGCTGCGTTACGCAATGAATCATGCCACCATACGCAAACAGTTCATTTACATAAATACCGACAATTCTTCTTTCCGGAAACTGTCCTTCAATAATTTGAAGCCCTAACTTATCATGGTCATCGCCGTATATAGGAACCAATACAACTTCATTTCCAATATAGAAATTCAAATATGAGCCCTTACAGTCTGCTTCTTTTACCATTTTTCTTGTCACCGGTACTGGTATGAGCTGAAATGGTTTTCCATCTATATTTCTTGCTTGTCTCAACTCTTGATAATGCTTTTCGTACGCCTCCAAAAGGTAAGATTCACTCTCCCCGAAAGGATCATATTCATAAAGAATTGTATTTCCATTTACAAAACGTGCTGCGCCATCAATATGGTAATCCGTATCTTCATCATAATTATCCTCACCGCGAATGCCCGTTATCCATATAAAATTCGTTACTCCCAAATACTTCGTTAACTCTATTTCAATCTCTTCCTGACTTAATGTAGGATTTCGGTTTTCATTTATAATAGAAGTTTTTGCCGCCATTAAGGTGCCATTTCCGTTTATCTCTATTCCCCCGCCCTCTAAACAGACACTAGCTTTAACTTTTGGGATGCTATACATTTCACTTATTTTCGCCGGAATCAAAGCATCCTTTTTATACGGATATTTCTCCCCCCAGCCATTAAATATCCAGTGTATTAAGCAGAGATTACCTTCCTTTTCCTTTACAAAGATCGGTCCATTATCTCGTATCCAAACATCATCCGTTTCTTCAATTAAAAATTCAATTTTATCCATATCCACTTTCGCTTCCATTAACTTCGATTGCACATGTACTTTTTCTTCTTCATCAAATACCACAATATGAACAGTTTCTCCGTAATGAAGCTCCTTTGCCATCGTTACCCAAATATCATCTAGCTTAGCTCTGTACCCTTCACCTCTATGAGCTTTATCATGAGGCCATTGGAGCCATGTCCCCTCATGTTCCTCCCACTCAGCAGGCATATAAAATAAACTTTTTTTCATACGTGTTCACCCCTTCTTCCAATGTAAGTTCAGTCTAAACTTTGACATCGTGTTAAGGTCAACAGGAATATATTCATTTACTTTTAAAAACTTTATAAGGTGATTCTTCACTTCTCCTTGTGATACACTATTTCTCCTTGTAAAACCGTCACCAAAACTTTCGCATTCGGAATCTTATCGACACTCATTTTAGTAATATCGTCATCTAGTAATACCATATCAGCCGATTTCCCTACTTCAATCGAACCCGTGATGTTATCAAGGCCTAATGCTTTAGCTGGCTTAATTGTATAGGCATCAATAGCTGCGTATACATCAGACAAGCCCTTGTCATCAATGCTTAATGCATTCGAAATCGTCACAAGTGGATTCAGTTCGTTTACATCCCAATCACTACTAAGTGATACATTCGCACCAGTTTTCCAAATTCGTCCTAACGGCATAATTCGTTTCATTTGCTGATCTGTAAAATACGTACTTGCCCAGCTTTGTTTAGGATCTTCTGCAAAATCATGCCCTACTTGGAAATCAGCGCTAATACCTAATTTAGCAAAACGATTTATATCACTATCTTCTACCATTTCCACGTGCGTAAGCGTATATGGCTGTTTTGCACCTTCTTTTTTCGCCGCTTCAATCGCATTTAAACTCTCTCTTACTCCGCCATCTCCAATTGTGTGAATGAGTGCACCGTAACCAATTTTGTTAAGCTCAGTTAACCACCATTTCATCTTTTCTTCTGGAATATAGTTCAAGCCATACGGAGTTCCTTTAAACCACTCAAATTTATATTTTTCTAGTGTTTTAGCTGTACTGTTAATGCTAATTCCATCACTATACATTTTCACTTGATTAATAAGCATTCGAGATGATACATCATCACGCTTAATTTTTTTGAAATACTCCATTTGTTCTGCTTCATTTAAATTCGGATATACCCATGGACGAAGTACTACTCGCGTTGTTAACCTTTTTTCATCATTTACTTTATTCCAAACATCTAACCAGCCTCGTTTCCAATACAGACGACCATCACCAACTGTAGTTATACCATTCTTCGCAACTTCATCTAAACTGTCTAACAAACCGTCGTAATTCTTTTCAAAAAGTTTTGGCTGAGAATTCCATGCTTTTTCCATCACAATATCTCCAGCTGTATCATAAAGAATACCAAAAGCTTCTCTTGTCTCTGGATCCCGAATGATTCTTCCACCCTGCGGATCTTTCGTATCTTTATTTATCCCAGCTAACTCGAGTGCTTTTGAGTTAACCCATACAGAATGAGAGGTTCTTTCCATAATTAATACTGGATTATTAGGAAATAACTCATCAAGAACTTGTAATGGCGTTTGTTGTTCTGCTTTTTCGTCCATATCTTTTAATAGCTCTTCCAAACTAAATCCTGTTCCACTTACCCATTCGCCATCTTTCACATCTTTTTTACAATCCTTTAAATACGAGCGTTGTTTTTGCAGCGAAGCATCTGGTGAGACACTACAATTCCCTGCTGCTGGTGATTTCGCTTCAAAAATATGATTATGGTTGTCCACAAAACCAGGAAGAATAAAACGTCCTTGTAAATCCACCACTTTCGTATCTTCATTTATAAATCTTTCTACATCTTTGTTTGAACCAACAAATGTAATTTTTCCTTCTTTAACGGCTACAGCCTCTACAATGTCTTGTTTGCCATTTGAAGTATAGATTGTCCCATTTTTAAACACTACATTTTTAGGTAACTCCTTAGGTAAAACAAAACTACCATTCTCACCTTCTCCTGCTCCAGGAGTACACGCTGATACCCATGTCATACTTAGAATCAGACAAATCATCATGATTGTTCTTTTCATATTCTTTCTCCTTTTTATTATGATGAATTACTTACATAAATAGAATAAGGATTGACATAATGTTAATGTCAATCCTTATCTTCAGTCTATTTTCATCACTAAAAAACAAATTTGCGTTACATACTCCTCTACTAAACAATCACATTCAGGTCCCTTTACGTAGACCTCATATGGCGAATCCTCTATTACATAACCATTTCTTTCAATCCATTTTTCTAATGCTATATAAGCGTAACCTATATAGTCATAACTTCCATAATGCATAGTAGTAACGATTTGATGCGGATTTAGTTTTTTTATTTCATATTCTTGTACTACATCTTTATTGTTCCCTTGCATTACCGGAATTCTTAATTCAATATCACTCTTATTTGGAATATACTCTTCATCATAAAAGACTGTAGAGGGCGAACCGACTATTTGAAATTTACTCTTTTGTACGTTTTCATATAAATCATAAAAATAATCATCCATATCATCTATATCTATTTGTAACCTTTGAGCAATTACTGTTATTTCGTTTCTCATTCCAATTAATATATCGTAATTTCTATGGCAAGCAGTATTTAAAGCATGATTCATATTTACCATTTCATTCATTTCTGAAATAACCTGTAAATTTTGTTTTACTTCATGAGATAACTCTATAATTTGCGCTTGCATATGTTTAATAAATGAATCTTGATCTGACGACTGAAGAATGATTTTAATTTTCGGTAGAGGGAATTTATACTCCCTTAACTTTTTTATTTTCAACGCTATTTCTAACTGCCCTTGCTCATAATATCTATACCCATTTTCTGGGTTCACATATGCTGGTTTTAATATATTCTCTTTGTCATAATGCCTTAGCATCCGTGTACTCATTTTACAAATCCGCGAAAACTCAGTAATTGTATACATATACTTACCCCTTGAATACATTTTCTTATATGCTTATTTTAAAACCAATCAAAAATCTTCCTAACTGAAAAATCTTCATTCTGATTGTTCAATCTTTTCATTTTTGAAGGTAACAAACGATGAGGACAATACCACGTTAAACAATTTATTGCGCCTCCCATTGTTGATATTTCTCCTACATGAATTTGAATAGCTTGTTTCTCCGTATGCTGTTGAATATATCGTAACACTTCCCGATCTTTAGCTAATCCAAACTTAGGCACGTAAATCGTATCACATGTTTCTAACATATTTATATACAACCCTTTTGCCGATGCTATTTCTTGATCATATTGTCCCTTTTCTGTATATGACGATGGAACAACTATAAATTTAGCTTCTGGCATTTGCTCTTGAATAATCTCTTGAACATTATATCTAAATTCATGATCCCCTAAAAAATCACTAATAAACATCGTATGTTCATCAATAAATTTAACCATTCCGTCTGCATGTGCAAGTACGTCCCCTTCTTCAGCAGGAATAATAATAACGCGGCTCACATCCAAATCCCATTCCAGTTGCTCTATAATTTCTTCTTCCGTCCAATCATAATTATCATCAAATATGCGTTCCGTTAATATAACAGTATCTTTTTTATTCCAAATAAGATTTCCACCGTCTAATATCAATGGAGATTTCACATATTCAAAGTCGTTCTTTTTCAACCATTTATTAAATTGTTGATCTAAATATCGCGATTGATCTTTCGGTAAGTAATTTGGTTGATATTTAAATTTAACTAAATGATTTGTGACAACTGGCGCAACATCCCTTAGCCAAATATCATCATACTCAAAAAAGCTTGTATGAAAGTCTTGCTCTTCAACAGATAAAGATATAAGTTGATCAGTAAATGCTTTATTTTCATTTAAATATTCATTAAAATAAATCAGGTCTTCATAAAAAGGACGATAATATTCATTTGATTTATCTGGTATTGCAGTAAAAATAATTCCATTATGTTTTTGTTCCATAATATTTACCTCGCTTTTTAATAATGGTTGAATAACTAATTTCACTGTGCCTACTACTTCCCTTTTCATAACAATTTTCGAGACGTGCACATTTCATGAATGGATTATAGCATGGAGAAATATTATATATTTATATAAAAAATATATACCCGTGGTTGAGCGGAAAATTGACTCTTGACAGGGTTTTAAACTATAGCATTTCATGACAACATTAAATATTTCATTCTTATACACAATTAATGATTAGATAATTTTTTTATCACGATTCAAATCAGTTACTTCTAATAATTTATTTTGATTATATAAATTCACTAAATGTGTTTCTACTCCTATGCAAATTCCTTCTAACGGAAGGTCATTTGGATCTTGACCAAAAGGATCTTCAATTTCAACGCCTATCGCTTCAATACCAATAAACGCAAAACTAATAAACATAGTTGCAAGTACTGTAACCCAGCCAAGACTATCAACAAGACCAATCGGTAAAGTCCCGCAAAATATGAGCAATAAAATTTTTATATGCGCAAAATAGGCAAAAGGAATAGGTGTCGTTTTGATACGATCACATCCCCCCACAGCCGTAAGCATATTATTCAAATCCGTTTCCATATTAATTATTGCATTTGGATGAATTTGACCCATTTTCAAACCTTTTGATAATATAGCTTTTAACATAAGAACGATACTAATCGGTAAATGCATAGATTGCTCCAACATTTCCTTCTCCTTTTCAGAACAAACATTTAATAATTCTTTTATTTCAGATAAATCTTTTTCGTCTCTCAAATGTCCTTTCGCTATCTTCGGAAAAGCAATTAATAAATGTAAAAATTTCAGTTGTTCCTGATCCATCTTTTCCCCCTCAGAATCCCAATAACATAAAAAACTAACTGCTAAATTTCTACTACAAGCACCAATTGTGCCAAACAACTTTCTACCTTCCCAATATCTATCATAGGCAGTGTTAGTACGAAAAACTAATAGTAAACCTAAGGAGCCTCCAACAATGACCCAAGGGGTTTGATTCATTTTTATTGTTGCATAATAATAATGAATTACAGTTACTACCGTTGAAACACATATATATAATAAAATTTGTGGGAAAATATCTCTTATTACCGTTCCCTTTAATGTAAATATTTGATGTAAACTATTTTGATTATTGTAATGCACCATATTTACAAAAACCTCTTCTCTTATTAACTTTTTATTTTTTTAATCACGAGAGTATACAATTAAATAGTAGAATCATAAACCCTATCATGACGAAACTCGTTAAAATTATTTCTTTCAATACCGTTACTCCTTTTTGCTCAAAAGATATAACTCTTTTTAAATATAAACAACAAACATTCACTCTTCTAAATCACGACGCATTATTTTAGAATTTGCAATGAATAAAGCACTAATTAGTACAAGAATCGCGCAGGCATATAACAATGAATCTATCGGACTATCGTGATCTATAATAATGAGACGAACGATAGCTGTTATACCTATATAAATGAAATATCGTAATGGGAAATGAAAATTCATTTGAAAATACTTTATAATCATTACAATAAATTCAAAATATAAAAAGAATACGACGATACTATCAATTAAATGATAACTAGTTTCTTCACCATTTAATTTCAGTTCTTGTATAAATTGAATGACCTCTTTCATAAGAAACACACTTAATACAACCCCTAAACAAATCAAAGCTACATTTAAAATGTACTGTAGAACGATAGGGAAAAACGAAAATACTATTTTTGAGTTCTTTAACACAAACATCTTTCTCCTTTTTTACATAAAACGAAAAGCGAATACACACTACAATTCTTTTATCATTATATTTAATTTTATTGTTACGAATAATTAGGAATGACAAAATAGGTAAAGTTAGGATTTCACCTATTTTGTCTCAAAAGCAACATAACGAAATTCCAATCTATTACTTCAATGCAATCGGTTGTTGTTGTGTCACACAATGAATCATACCGCCATTTTTATAAAGCTCTCTCACATCAATACCGACTACTTTACGATCTGGATATAATTTCTGAATCGTATCGTTTGCGATTTTATCATTCGGATCATTATAATTAGGCACCAATACTACTGTATTCCCAATATAATAATTAATATATGACCCCTTATAATCGAGAGCTTTTCCATTTTCTAAAATAACTTTATTTTTACTAAGAGGTAAGTATTCATACTTATATTTCTGTCCTGATGCATTTTTTGCATCTAACAATTTATCCATATCTTTATTAGATAAACCCCATTCGGCTAGGTCATCTTCTTTCATCGTTACAATGGTAGATTTATTATGGAATTTAGCAAACCCATCAATATGAAAGTCCGTAATATCTAAATTGGGCACTCCGTCTAACCAAATAAAGTTTGTCACACCCAGGTCACTTATATATTTTTCAATTTCCTTTTCTGATAAATCCGGATTTCTATTTTTATTTGTTACCGCACTTCGAGTTAATAAAGCCGTCCCATTGCTGTCTAATTCAATTGCACCGCCTTCAAGGACAAATTTCCCCCAATCAATTCTTTCAATTCCTGCTTGTTTACTCACATTTTCACGTATACGAGCATCATTTTTGTACGGCGTTTTCTTTCCCCACCCATTAAATGCCGGGTCTAATATTTTCAAATTTTTATTATTGTCATAAACAAAGATTGGTCCACTATCCCGTGCCCATACATCATCAGTAGGAGCGATAAAGAAATCAATTTTATCCATATTCAGTCCTTTATCTATTAAAAGTTTATTGATTCGCTCTTTCTCCTCCTCGTCATATGCAACAATGTGGACTTTTTCCCCCTCAGTTAAAGCACTTGCCATCTTAACCCAAATCGGTTCAACTTCCTGCTTATACCCTTCACCATATGTGTATTCATGAGGCCATTGCAGCCATGTACCTTCATGTTTATCTTTTTCATCTGGCATCGTATATTTTCCGACGGTTTTCTGTATCTCTACTTTTTCTCCTTCTTTCCCCTTAGCATTTTCATTGTTCCCCTCAAAAGAGCATCCACTAACAATCGCTGTAGATATTGTAGCTATTAAACAAAACTTTATTGCTTTTTTCATTTTTCTAACCTCCTGTTCGTTACTTCAATAATGTAAAGCTTCACATAGTGTGAAGCTCAAGCTTTTTTACCGATGTAAAATTTACCAATTATTTTTCCGCATAAATTCATTACGTATAGATGAACTTCACACAGCAAATTTCCTATATTTAACATCCATATCATTTAACTTCCTATACAAAATTATTCTAATATTCCCCTTTCATCATTACTTCTTCAGCAAACTTAACATCTCCAAACAAAAAAATCGGTATTGATAAATACATATCAATACCGATTTTCAAATTATTATTTTCCTTCTATTAAATCATTCGCCATTTTCCTAAACTCTTGATTAAATGCATCATTCATACCATTTTGAACGTTAGAGAATAATATGACAAACGTTTTTTTATCCCAGTTAAAATTATTAAAAGTATTCCACCCCGCTAATACGCCGTGATTATGATAATAATCTGGATACGTATAGAAACTAAATCCATATCTTCTTGCAGGTGATGCCGTAAACATATCTAATACACTTTGTTTAGATAACAGCTTTCCATCCATTATTGCCTCATCTAATCTTTTCATATCTTCAACAGTTGTATACATTTCACCACACCCATACAACCAGTTCATTTTTAAGCGGGGTGCAGCTATTAATTCATTATCTTTTCTCGTATAACCTTCTGCTAAAAAAATATCTTCTGGGAGAGTCGCCCCCATTCCAGATTCATGCATGCCAGCAGAAGTAAAAATATTTTCTTTGACGTATTCAGCGAGCGGTTTATTCGTAATTTTTTCTATAATATATGCAAGCACCATATAATTATAGTCTGTATATTTCCAGCCTGTCCCTGCAGGAAACTGCAATTTTTGCGCTCCAATCCACGTTACTAACTTTAAACGTGACCCTGCATCCACCCTACCTTGTCCTTGATCTGGCAAGCCAGATGTGTGTGTTAATAGATTTCGTAGCGTAATGTTTTTATCTGCTGGAAACGATGGAATATATTTATTTACATTGTCTTCAATGTTTAATTTCCCTTTTTCTTTTAGCTGCATAATAGATATTGCAACGACCGTTTTCGTAATAGAACCAATACGATATTTCGTTCTTGGCGTTGTTACTACTTTATCTTTCACATTTGCATACCCATAACCTTTTCGTAAAATCACATGATCTTTACTAGCTACAAGAACGCTCCCATTAAATCCTTTATCTTTTAAATATTGATCTAGTTTTCCACCTACAGCTTCATAGCGTTTTTTCTCAGTTGCATCAACTTCTTGCATATCGTCCTTTTGCTTACTATTTACATTAGAAAATGCCTTTATATCATATTTCTTACCTTTATTTGCATGTATTAGTGCAACGACACTTCCACAAAAAATAGCAAAAATAAAGAAAACGATTAACCATTTCTTTAACATAATAGGAACCCTCTTTTATATAGTTTCACTTAACGTACATCCATTCTGTTCTATATCTTTTCATTTTCAAATATTTTATAATACTACCTATTATTCACCTAAATGAACTAGATTCCTTTTTCTCATATTCAGTTTTTAGCTACTCTCTATTGTATTTCTTTCTTGCAAAATTTCCACCTTACAATCGGATGCACCCTACTATAATTTCAACATCTTATGTAACATTTGTTACACATGATAAGAAACGGAGTTGTTACGATGAAAAATACTGACAAACGCAATCGCTTAAATGATAGGATGTTTCATTACAGGGTAACAAAAAATAACATAGTTTTAATTGAATATTACATAAAATAGATTATTATATTAAAAGGAAATGACGCTGACAAATTTTTATACAAAATAAATCATGCACATAATGATACAGAAAAACAACTCATTATGGCTAAAGTAACAGGCAATTTCGAAAGAGGAAATGAGCATAACTGAAAACGAATCTCATTTACATTTTAATTATACAACATATAAAAAAGAAATGTCGCTCATTCGGCATTTCTTTAGACTTTCTTCATAAAAAATTTACATTGCTAACTTTCTTTTATTTTTTGTTTTTTCTATATAAACTGACTGCTGAGATACATAGTAATACTACTATACACAACCACGCATACGTATACCCTTTCTTATCTACAATATAACCAAATAAAATAGGTGCAACAATAATAGCAATTTGATTGAATGTAAGTGCCAAACTAACTGTTATCCCAACAGAATCTTCCCTCGCCAACTCAGCAACTTCGGCTATAAAAAGACTAAACCATCCAATTGAAAAGAATCCTAACAATGCACTTACACCATACAATACCCCACTCGTTACTGTATGTATACTTATTACTAACAATAGAACCAAACCGATAGAAGCACAGACAGTTATAAATAAAGGTATGCGCCGATTTCCCTTATAAAACACATCACTAATAGCTGCTAATACAACACGACCAATCATTCCAGAAAAGAACATAACTGAAAATACTGTTCCGGCTACAATAGATGTAATGGATTGTTCCCTTACTAAAAATTTCATGAAGTGTCCAACTAACACCATTTGCAATGAAATCATGCAAATACCCGTTATATATATTGGATACAACTCTTTTTTACATATCACTACTTTTAGCTGTGTCCAAAAAGAAACTTTAATATGTTCTTTCCTTGCTTCCGCCTGAACATATGGCTCTTTATAAAACACCAAAAATAATAGCCCTCCAATAATACAAATGCACGCAATACTATTTATCGCGTAAGTCATATTATATTGTATTGTTAGAAACGGGATTAGCACTCCCGCTAACGCGCCACCAATCGGTATACCAGCTTGCCTTATTCCCATCGCTAACCCACGATTTTCTTTTGGGAACCATTTTAAAATCACTTTACTTCCTCCTGGTTGGGAAACACTATAAAACATGCCCATTAATAAAAGTACAAATAATAACCCATTAAATTCACTTACTATATTAGTCAGTAAAAGCGAACTCCCTAGCAAAAATGAACTGATAGAAATTAATATTTTTTCATTATATTGATCAAGTAGCCGACCGACAAAAAGCATACAAAATAACGGCCCAACATTTACAACACTTACTAATAATCCACTCTCCGTATTCGTAAGTGCATATTCTTCTTTCCAAAATAAAGCGAAAACCCCGACACCATACGTTATAAGTGTCGCTGTTGTTTGAGCAATCGTCGCAACAATTAACATAACCCATTTATAAGTACGATTCACCCTTTCTTCAATCAACATAATAATCCCTCCCGCTTCCATTGTATAAAAGTTCTGATATCATATAAAATAAAGATTCATCATATAATCCATCAAAAAAATTGATACCTTTTCGGAGGGATGATACGTGGACATAAAAGATTTAACTGTTTTTTACGAAGTCGCGAAGGAAAATAATATTTCTCACGCAGCGAAAAATTTGAACTACGTACAATCAGGCGTAACAATGCGTATGAAACAACTAGAAAATGAATTAGGCGTGCCTTTATTTTACCGTAACGGAAAAGGTGTAACTTTAACTTCTAACGGTGAGATTTTATTAACGTACGCCAAACAAATTATCCACTTAATGGATCAATCTATAAAAGCGGTTCAAAGTAATGGAACTGATCCTAAAGGCACTTTGACAATCGGATGTACAGAATCTACAACTGCGGTAAGGCTCCCCTCTATATTAACGGCCTACTATGAGAAATACCCAAAAGTCGATTTAATTTTAGAAACAAATACGACTGAACAACTAATTAAGCTTGTATTCGAGCGAAAACTAGACGGAGCGTTTATAGCTGGCTCTACTCAGCATGCTGAACTCCATACAACTGTATTTCATGAAGAAGAATTGGTTCTTATTAGTAAAAAACCTTTGTCCTCTCTTACAGACATAGAAGATATGAATTTACTTGCTTTTAGTCACGGGTGCTATTATAGAAGTTTATTAGAAGACTGGCTTCAAGAAGAAGACATCTCACCTAAACGAGTTTTAGAATTCGGGACAATCGAAGCTATACTTGCATGTGTAAAATCAAGTATGGGCGTAGCGATTATGATGAAATCAATTTTAAAGGGGCATGAACATGACGTATCATTCAATCCTTTACCCAATAGCTTCAAAAAAGTTCCTACTACTTTCATTACTAGAAACGATATATTTCGCTCAGCTGCATTACAAAAATTTATGGAGATGACTCACAATGCATGAAAAGAAAATACGTGGTATGAAACGAAAAACAAACACTATGATTAAGCGCATTGAGGAACATACAAAAACGTTCCCTTCTACTTTCTATAACGATGAATATTGGTATATGCCTTTACCAGTTTCTCAAGCTTTTATCGAGTCTCATAAAATACCTAGAAAAGTAAAACGATTATGTATACAAACCTTAATAGATCGAGTGAATCATTTAATAAAAATAAAACCGAGTGATACACATACATATCGAGTTGTTACTTTAATTTCTATAGAGAATTTATGGGAATCGCAAATTATCGTATTCAAAAACGATGACTATTTTCATAACTTTTTCAATAGAAATAATGAATTTCAAAAATGGATTTCTCTTTCAAATGAAATTGATTTTTGGAAAACATGGGGAATTTCAATTTGTCCTACTGCCCAAATTTTACACTTTCAAGAAGTCATTTATGATGAAGATGCAATCGATAAAAAAGAGATTTGGTTTATTGGAGAGTTATCTTAAAAGGGGTACTTTCAAATGAAAAGCTTCCCTTTTTTCACTTAATGAAATCGCTATATAATGAATTTATTATTTACTATATCGGAGGTTTTCAAATGGTAATACCTAAATATCCTGATGTCCCTACTCTTACGAAAAAACAAATCGATCAAATTACAGAAATCGTTTTTCTAAAAGAAATAACAACACAAAAATGTGATGCTATTTTCGTTTTCGGCGGTTCTCATCCCGGCAATTGGCAAGCTCCTCTAGAAGCTTACCGACAAGGTTTAGGAAATCAAATTATCGTTACAGGTGGTACTAGTTTGCATGGCATGAAACATCCGAGCTGGAATTACGGGGATTTGTCAGATGCAGAAGTAATTGTAACTAAATTAATTGAACATGGCGTACCAAAAGATGCTATCATGTTCGAGAAAAACTCCCTCCATTCTATCGCTAATGTAATAGAAGCGAAAAAGATTTTTGATTTTACAAAGATTAATCGCCTACTATTTGTTTGCAAAAGCTTAGGCGCTGGTCGGCAATACAGAGTATTAAAAAAACATTTACCTAAAACTATTACTTGTATCCCATATACATTTGATACAAGTTTCGATGGTGAGTTTATAATTAATAGATATAATTGGATGGAAAATGAGAAAAGCCGCTCTATGATTTTTGCAGAATACTTGAGAAATATTTGCTACGGTAGAAAAGGCGGCATTGAGCCACCTGAAAATGAGGTTGAAGGTTTAGAAGAATATGTATCCTACTACTATAATCTAGCATAATAGAAAAAGGTATACCAAAACCTCGGTATACCTTTTCTCCTATTTATTTTTCTTTTAACACACTATGTAATCGATCAGGATAATTTGTAAACATTCCTGTAGCACCCCATTTCATTAACAATCTCATATCTGGTTTCTCATTAATTGTATAAGGGTGAATTAACAGACCATTATTTCTAGCCATTTTCATATATGACTCATCAATAATTAGTTCTCCGTTATCATTGCGTAAGTTCGGTCCAATACCAACTGCATACTTTTTAATTTCTTGAAAATCTTCATTTGTTACACGTTTCGGTTCATGTGTAATGCTAGACCATTCAACAATCTCATTGTTTTCATTTGGATAATACCAAAGCAGTTGAACTAACGGAATATTTTTATTCATACTATGAATCTTTGTTAAACTATCTTTACTAAATGACTGAATCATAACACGGCTAGAAGACATGTTTTGACCTACTAAATTATATTTTTTTAATAAAGCTAATAATTTCTCTTCCATTCCTGGATACACATCTGGTGATTTTGTTTCAATGTAATACTTCATGCTTCTTCCGTACTTTTGGAAAATTTCTTCAAGAGTCGGAACCTTTTGACCAACGTACTCTTGCTTAGCCTTTTCTGGATAAGCTTTATTGAACCAAGATCCTGCATCTAAGCTTTTTATTTCACTTAATGTTTTATCTCGTACTTCACCTGTTCCATTTGTAGTGCGATCAACTGCTGTATCATGCATTGCAATCAACTGGCCGTCCTTAGTTAACTGAATATCTAATTCCAAATAATCCGCTTTCATTTTTTTCACAAGATCATAAGAAGCAAAAGTATGCTCAGGTGCATGTCCACTTGCTCCGCGATGTGCAATATTTAAAAACTTATTCGTATTCCATTCATGCTTCCCTTCTGCTTTCGCATGAACAGCTCCCCCAGCAAAGATACTTCCCGTCATAAAGAAGATAACTAACACGCTAATAATTTTTCTCATCCTTCTAACCCTTCCTACGTTGCAAATTTCAACAAGTTAATGAGATTTACACGAAATAGAAGATATACTTTCATTATTTTTATAAGCTTATATTAAAATTTCAGTCTTACGAATATACTTTCCCTATGTTATTAATATAGAAAACTATTTATTTTCTTTATCCCTCCTTTCCACATGTAACTTCCCTATTGTGTACGTTTCAACCAATAAAAAAAGCCATAAATTATTTAAAGGACACTTCTGTATCCCTAAATAAATTTATGGCTTATCTCAAACATCTCCGGCCTCGATTAACTTGTCGAAATTAATCATACCAAACCTATTAAAATTTGTGAATATTATTTAAATAGATATTTTCTATACTAAAGCAAACGGCGGCATTAACTGCGGACCCTTTCCCATACGTGCCAACATCCAATCATCGTAATACCACATTTCCGTTTGACGACGACTCATCATATAATCCCAGCGTACTTCACGCTCAAATTCGATGATTTGTCCGTCGCCTCCAATTGTCACCCAGTTAAAACTCCCATTATCATGCATCATTTTCACCCATAAAACAGGAAAAGTAACAATTTCTCCTTCACCTTTATACTGTCTCGTTTGTTTTTCTATACGAATTAAAGTTAAACCACTTGCATATTGTTGATCAACCTTTTCCATTACATCCATTGCTATTTGTTCAGCATCATCTTTACGAGGCAGTTTATTTGAGTATACCGGCATCATATTCGTATAACTTAATAAACACTTATCATTTTGAGTAGTAATGGTTGTAATATGAGCACCGCCATAATGTAACAACTCTTCCGCCTGATAGCGCTTGATGAAAACTTGTACACCGTCACGTAATTCTTCATGCTCCCGTACTAACTTTACACACTTCGGAAGTGGTAATAACATTGACACTTCTTTACTACAATTTTGAAAAGTATTATATTGATTCGCCATTTAACATCTCTCCCTTATATATAATTCTTCTGGAACATGTGTAAGAAATTCCGTTAGCTCCCCGGCATAATATACATATAATTCATGCATCGCCCTCGTACATGCTGTGTAAAATAAATTGCGTTCAGACTCCCTATAATAACTTTCATGAGAAGCATCAAATATAATAACAGCGTCAAATTCTATCCCTTTCGCCAAATAAGCAGGAATAACAACAACGCCTTTCTCATAAGTTGTATTCTCTTTTTTCATAAGATGGACGTGTAATGTATTCCCTATTAACTCCATCACTTTCATACATTCTTCATTTGTTTTACAAATAACTGCAATCGTTTTATGTCCTTTTTCTTCTAACTCTTTCATCTTAAAAATCATATTTTCTACATGCTCTCGTTCATCACTTACTTTTATATAAACGGGCTTCTTACCATCCCTGTTAAAAGCTTCAATATCATTTCCATTTGGAATCATACACTTTGTAAATTCAATGATTGGTTTTGTCGATCGATAACTCCGGTTAAGCTGGACTGTTTCTACTTTACGATTTCCAAATAATGCGGAGATAAAATTGTTCTCTCTATTGTAATCATGAGAAAAAATATTTTGATTGAGATCACCAAGTAATGTCCATTTCGCCTTCGGAAATAGTCGTTTTAGAAATGCTAATTCAAAGGATGTATAATCCTGCACTTCATCGATAAATACAAATTTCACAAGATGATTCGTTTTAAAACCTTCAAGTAATTCTTTTAAAAACAAATACGGCGTAACATCTTCATTTGCTAGCTGTTTATCCTTCAAACGCTTCACTGTCTGCTTACATATATCTTCCCAGCAATCTGGTACGAAAATATCTTTCTGCTTACTTTCAAATAACTGCTCAAAAATTGCAGGATGATTTACAAAAGCAAATTTTTTCACCTTTCTACGTAGCGAACGAAAATGTTTCTTCACTACATATTTCGTTAATAACTCATGTTCTTTCTCATAATAATCAAATTGATTATCTTTCTCTATTTTTTCATATATGCGATTGTAATCTTCTTTATTTAAATACTGAACTTCTCGTTCCACCCAATCTTTTTTCGCTTCTATCTTTTCAAAATCATTTAACTTCCGAAGAACCCATTCCATTGTAAGTTGCATTCGATTCGGTATAGCAATAGACATGTCTAGACTATAAAAATAATTACATATGGATTTTGCTTTTATAAGTACTTCACTTTTACATGTAACATCATGAAAGTGTAAACCTTTTTCCCCTAGACTTTTCGCGTATTTCTCAAGTAGTCCCATAAATTCAACCGAGGATTTATATTGAATTCCCTTCACTCTAGTTTCATACGTACTTTCATGCTTCTTCGTTAATACGTATTCTAACTGCGCAAATGAATCTTCTACAGTAAAGCTTTTTCCAATCACATGTTCCACATACGCTTGAAAAGTCGTTTGTTGCATATTCTCTTCCCCAAGCTCTGGCAAAACGTTTGCAATATAACTATTGAACAACTCATTCGGAGAAAACAGTAACATTTGATCCGCATGAACCGTGCCGCGGTAATGATACAATAAATAAGCAACGCGCTGCAGTGCCGCTGAAGTTTTCCCGCTCCCAGCAGTTCCTTGCACAATTAACACATCACTTTTATCGTTTCGAATAATTTGATTTTGTTCTCTTTGTATTGTCGTTACAATGCTTTTCATTTGTTCACTTGCATTTCGTCCCAGTGCTTCTTGTAATAATTCATCACCTATCGTCACACCTGTATCAAACATACTTTGAATCGTTCCGTTTCGAATCATGTATTGACGTTTTAAAAGCAAATCACCTGAAATCGTACCTATTGGCGCTTTATACTGTGCCCTGCCTAAAGTGTAATCATAATAAAGACTCGAAATAGGTGCCCGCCAATCATATACTAAAAACTCATCATTTTCTTTATCATAAAAAGAGCCGATACCGATATACATTTCATCGGCATCCGCTTCATCATCTTCTTTAAAATCAATCCGGCCAAAATACGGCGTTTCTTTTATTTTCATTAAAAGGTTATATTCATTTTTCGTATGACGATGTGTATGTTCTCTTTCAGTGAGAAGCTCTGCCTCTTGCCTAATACTCGCCGCCGTTTCAACCGCTTCTTTAATATTATCTATATTTACTTTTACATCTTCCCAAAAGTTTTTTCTAATACTAACAATTTCAGACTTCACCGATCCAACTCGGCCATCAAGCTCTTTCAGTTCTTCATCTACTTTTTCAATGACTATATTTACACGTTTTTTCTCTTTTTTATAATGATTCATATAATCTCCCCTTCTCATACTGTTTGAAAGCCTTATATGATACGTAACTTTTTACTTTTGAAAAATGCCACAGGCAACAATTTTCCATGACTTTTGGAACTCTTCGTTTATCCTCTCTTCTTTCCATCTCTCAGAAAAGGCAGGATGATAAAACACTGAAAGTAACCGAAATAGCGTATGCGCTAAAAACAAACTATCTTGTTTTTCAATCTCATTGCGCTCTATCCCGCGATTTATCACATTCTCCAGTTGTCCAACTAATCTTTCCTCATGCTTTTGAATTACCTTATTCTTTTGCTGCACTAATGAACTATTCAATGTAAATAACTCTTCGTTTTCCAGCAACTCTTTCTTTTTAAGCTGAAATAAACGAAAGAACCACTCTTGTAAAATGCTTTCCGTCTCTCCATCTTTTCCTGCAATTTTCTCAAGCTGATCCGAGTATTTGAACAGCCACCTTTCTAAAATAGCATCGCGCAGCGTGGCCTTACTCCGAAAATAAGAATATAAAGCTGCATGACTAACATCAAGTGACTTCGCAATACTAACAAGTGTCGTTCTGCTCCATCCATATTTCATTAACTCTTTTTCCGCTGCATCTAAAACAACATTTTTCGTTAACGCCTTATCTGTCATTTTTCTCACCGTCCATTTTATTTACATAACAATATCATTCCAATAACAACTTACATTTTTTATTTTTTGTAAGTTAAGTGCAAAAAAATACTATTTCAATTAGGTTATAAGATTAACACATCCTCTTTCAACTTACAATATTTTTATTTTGTAAGTTGAAAGCATAATAGAAGAATTGCCTTATATAAGACAATTCTTCCTCGTTACTTAAAAATTACATAATAAATGATTCATTACTTCATTAAGTACTGCATCTGGATTTGCTACCTCTTTTTCCAAACGCCATCCTATAAAACCATCTGGTCTAATTAATACAGCTCCTCCATTCTCTATCCCATATAATTCACGAAAAACATTTTCTTGAGCAATAAAGTCTCCACTTCCCCCTACTCGATACAGTTTAATATTTATTCCTAATTTAGATGAAACATCAAATACAGCTTCAGCCCAAGAGCTATTGTCTACTCCAGTAAGTAATACAAAATTGTTACCAAATAAGTCTAATATAGAAGCTTCTTTCCCTTTATACATCCCCCAAAAGTGCGGCGCTCGCGTTCCAGGTCTCCCGTTCAACTCTACGCTATCCATTCTATGTGGAGTGACTGAGTCATCTATAATCGCCTCTGAACAATACTGATATCCAACTGTAACAGCTAAACCATCCATATTATTCAAACTGCCTTCCTCTCTATTCGCAGCACGAAACAGTAAACTACTCGCATAATCTGTCGTTAATTTTGCAACAGGATATCTCTCTTCATGATATGTTTCTAACAATTTTGATTTTGCCTTGCCTTTTATAACAGCCGCTAATTTCCAAGCTAAATTGTGCGCATCTTGTATTCCTGTATTGGAACCAAACCCTCCAGTTGGCGGCATAATATGTGCAGAATCGCCAACTAAAAAAACGCGATTATCTTGAAATTTTGTAGCAGTACTTTCAGTCGCTTCCCACGGTAAAACACTTACTATTTCTGACTCAGCATTTGTACTTCCAATTGCGGTTTGAATAATTTGTTTACAACGTTCTATAGTGAAATCCTCTGGTCTCTCTCCTTTTAATGGATCGTAGGATACATGGTAAATCCATCTTCTTTCGTTATCAACTGGAATAAGCGCACCAAGAACTTCCGGATGAAGTACCATAGTAAAACCAAATGCATCTCCTTGTATAAACTCACTTAAATCCGCTTCAAAATAAATATTCATATAATAGCCACCGATTGTACCTCGTCCCTCCGCACTTATCCCTAGCTGCTCACGTATTTTACTTTTTGCCCCATCTGCTGCAATTACATAATCACAATGTATGACACTTTCTTTTTCTGTTTCACGATTTCGAATTTTTGCGATTACTCCTTGCTCATTTTGTTCATAAGAAACTAATTCATGATAAAAAGATAATTCTCCGCCTAATGTTCTCGCTTCTTGTAACATGATCTCTTCTAAAGTAATTTGATAACAAGCAGTTTGTTTTGATGGACTAATCTCTTCTATTTTCTGAAGTAACTTTTCATCATTTTCATACTGATTCGCCCTCATTTGTGCCAATTCTTCCTGATTCGCCTCAGCTATTGTATGAACCGCTATTCTTCCTCGGCAATTTTCTAACGCTTTACCCGCTGATCTAATTCTTTGTTCTAAACCTAATTCTCGAAATAACTCCATCGTACGAAAAGTAATTCCACCCGCTTTTGGATGAATTGCAGTAGACGGATGCCTTTCAATAAGTAAGTACTTAATGTTATGTTTTGCAAGGAATAACGCAGATGCTAATCCTGATAATCCCCCTCCAACAATTAAAACTGGTACATCATTCGATTTCATATATTTATCCTCCACATCATTGTTCTGAGCTCAGTGACATAAATATAATCAAAAAAACAACAAAAATATAGACTTATATTTTATTTTAAAGTATCATATAGATAGATTACGCCCCAAATTACTTTTACTCTTTCATATATCTATAATCCGCTTGTATTATGTATATATGAAAGAGTAAAACGAAACAACTCACTTTAAAATAATAAAAACATGATAAGCGGTCGTAACCCTAAAAATTATACAGGGTTACGACCGCTTAATTTTTTGTTCAATGGCTTAACTATCCTCATCTAGAAACAACGTATTATTAAATCATTTTCTATTTTAAAACTTTATCCATTCCAATATGTAATTCTTTTCTACCCCCTTTATCATTTTCAACATAAAAAATTCATTCGTCTCGATTTTCTTTCCCAATATTGCAGTTCATACAACAATCATGTAGCATTACGGTATCGAAATAATGGTCCATCATTTTAAACCTTTCGACTAATTTTTGGAGGTAAAGTGATTGAAATGAATAAACAAGAACAATTAAATGTTATAAAAAAAGATTTTATTGATTCTCAAAAAGTATTATTGGCAATTGGCGATGAAACACGTCAAGCTATTTTGTTAGTTCTCATGGAAACGGAATGTCAAACCGGATTACGTGTAGGAGAAATTACGAAACAAACACACCTTTCTCGGCCAGCGGTATCACATCACCTAAGGATTTTACGAGAAGCCGGTATTATTTTAATGCGTAAAGAAGGTACAAAAAACTTTTATTATATTGATATACGTACAAAATTAAGTTTATTAAAAAATCTTGTATTAGACATTGAAAAGCTATTGCACAACTTTTATCCCACTTTAACGGGCAGTAAGACCCCCACCTCAAAATTCAGCGAAAGCAAAGAATTTAGATAGGGGATCAACTGCCCATAAAAGTCCGATTGGTGAGGGCTGATAATCAGTGGGGGATGAAGCCACCCACAGTTTCATTTTATTGAAATTTGGAGGTATAAGAAATGAAAGCGATGATAATTGATAAATACGGAAAAGTCCCAATGCATATGGCAGAGGTACCTACTCCTGAAATAAATGAGTATGAAGTGCTCGCAGAAATTCATGCAGCTAGCATTAACCCAATTGATTTTAAAATACGCGATGGAAAGGTAAAAATGTTACTGAAATATGAAATGCCTCTAATCCTTGGGAATGACTTTTCCGGTGTCATTACGAAGGTTGGATCAAAAGTAACTCGTTTTAAAGCCGGTGATGAAATATATGCTCGTCCAAGAAAAAATAAGATTGGTACTTTTGCGGAATATATAGCCATTCATGAAGATGATATAGCCTTAAAACCGAAAAATTTAAGTTTTGAGGAAGCTGCTTCAATTCCACTCGTTGGCTTAACATCCTATCAAGCTTTACATGACATCATGCACTTACAAAAAGGTCAAAAGATTTTAATTCACGCTGGATCTGGTGGTGTTGGTACTTTCGCAATTCAGTTAGCAAAAATAATGGGTGCTACTGTTACAACGACTGCTAGTGAAGCTGGTGCGAATTTAGTCAAGTCTCTTGGTGCAGATGAAATTATTAATTACAAAACAGAAAAATTTGAAGAAATACTAACAAATTATGATGCAGTATTTGATACAATTGGCGGTACAACACTTGAAAAATCATTCAACATTATAAAAAGCGGTGGCAACATTGTTTCCGTTTCAGGTACGCCGAATGCTCGATTCGGTAAAGAATTCGGTTCAGGATTTTTCAAAACACTCTTATTTTCATTAGCAAGCAAAAAACTTACTGCACTTGAAAAGAAGCATAATGCTCAATATTCATTTTTATTTATGAAGCCAAGCGGAGATCAACTACGTACTATTGCAAACTATATTGAAGCCGGAAAAATCAAACCGGTAATCGATCGAGTTTTTTCATTTGAAGATGCTCAAAAAGCAATGGAATATTCAGAGGCTGGCAGAGCAAAAGGAAAAATAATCGTAAAAATTAAGTAATAATAAAAACTCCATTTTTTAAAATGGAGTTTTTATATTTGCTGTTAAATAGACATAGTGCAGTGAAGTCCTTACAATAGATTGCAAGGGGAAATATCATATTATACTTTTAGCTAATTTTACAAAGAATACATACGTACACATACATAATAAAAAAATAAACAAGGAGGAGATAAAATGACTAAAAATAATGAAGCAGGTTGGAATTTAGACAATAGTTATGCTACTTTACCACATTCATTTTATACAGAAATCCCCCCTACTCCCGTAAGTTCACCGGAGTTAGTTAAGCTAAACCATTCACTTGCGATATCTCTTGGCTTTAATCCGGAAGAACTGAAGAAAGAAACCGAAATTGCGATTTTCGCCGGTAATGCACTACCAGAAGGAGCTCATCCATTAGCTCAAGCGTATGCTGGTCATCAATTTGGACATTTTAATATGTTAGGCGACGGTCGTGCTCTTTTAATTGGTGAACAAATTACTCCTTCAGGTAAACGTTTTGACATTCAGCTGAAAGGTTCTGGCCCTACTCCTTATTCACGCCGTGGTGATGGTCGTGCTGCACTCGGTCCGATGCTACGTGAATATATTATTAGCGAAGCAATGTATGCACTTGATATCCCAACTACCCGCAGTTTAGCAGTTGTCACAACAGGTGAGCCAACCTATCGTGAAACAAAGTTACCTGGAGCTATTTTAACTAGAGTTGCAAGCAGCCATATACGCGTCGGCACATTTCAATATGCTGCAGCTCGCGGTTCTATCGAGGATCTTCAATCGCTAGCTGACTATACAATAAAAAGACATTACCCAGAAATTGAAGATCATGAAAACCGATATACTGCATTGCTACAAGAAGTCATCAAAAAACAAGCCAGCCTCATCTCTAAATGGCAACTTGTTGGATTTATTCACGGCGTAATGAATACTGACAATATAACGATTAGCGGTGAAACGATTGATTACGGCCCTTGTGCATTTATGGACCATTACGACCAAGGAACTGTATTTAGCTCTATTGATACACAAGGCCGCTACGCATATGGAAACCAACCATATATGGCCGCATGGGACCTCGCGCGATTAGCAGAATCTTTAATACCAATTCTGCACGAAGATGAAGAAGAAGCATTAAAAATTGCTCAAGACGAAATTTCAAAATTTAGCGTACAGTATGAAAACCTGTGGTTCCTTGGAATGAAAAAGAAATTAGGACTATTTAGCAACGTAGAACAAGATCATTCACTTATTGAGCAACTTTTAAAAATGATGGAGAAATATAAAGCGGATTACACAAATACATTCCGTTCATTAACTCTTAATACGTTAGAAAATACCCCTCTATTCGATAGCCCTGAATTTAAAGAATGGTACAAACTGTGGCAATCTCGATTAGAAAAACAAGATGAATCGAAAGAAAATGCCTACGAAATGATGAAAAATAATAACCCATCAATCATCCCTAGGAACCACCGTGTAGAAGAAGCATTAGAAGCAGCTGTCACAAATGGCGACTATAGCGTAATGGAAAAACTTCTTGAAGCTCTAGCAAATCCTTATGCGTATGCTACAGAGCAAGAAGAATACTGCGTTCCACCTGCGCCTACGAATCGTCCTTATCGTACTTTTTGTGGGACTTGATTGTTTAATATGTAAAAAGGTGTATTCATACAAATTGTGTGAACACACCTTTTTTATATCCTCACCTCTCAACTAGAACTTTAAAATGCCTCTTCACCAATTCCTTTCTTTACTCCAAAACAAAAACATCACTATTCCAATTGGCTTACTAAAATATTTGTTAAACAAATATTGAGAAATAAAAATCATATTTCTAAATATTGTTATTTTTGATACTATATTTTATAAGAATATTCAAAAAGTGAGGGGATTTCATGAACGTTCAACTACAAGGTAATGAACAAGTTACAAAATTATTTAATGACTGGTATTTAGCTATGCTAAAACAAGATGTGTCCCAAGCGACAAACTTAAAGCATGAAATTGAGGAAAAGAAACTAAACTTCGAGGAAGATGAAAATTTAGCATTATATCATTCCTTACTAGAGTTTCGACATAAAGTTTTGACAGATAGTTTAAGTATTTCAAAAGATAGCTTTGATAAAATAGATTCTTACGTAATCTCATCCAATCATCCACTGTCTTACTACTATCATTTTTTTAAAGGCATTTATGCAACTTTAACCACAGACTATAACTTAGCTAGCGAACATTATGAACAGGCTAAGTTATTATTAGTAAATAACACTGATAATCTAGAGCATGCTGAATTTTATTATCGAATGGCGATTTTCCATTATCACTTTTACCAACCAATTGAATCTATTGAATATGCAACTAAGGCTAAAGAGATTTTCGATAAACAAACTGGCTTTGAAGTTAAAGTTGGATTATGTAAAAATACATTAGGTGCCTCATTTGTATATTTAAAACAATATGAACAAGCGGAAGAGCAATATAATTCAGCAATACATCTTTTACAAAAATCTGATGAAAAAGAATTAATTTTAAGTGTACGTAATAATTTGGGTTGGTTATATGCCAGTCAAAACCTCTCCACACTCGCAATCCGTCACCTATCAGAAGTGACCGAAAAGAAACCAACACATTTCAAGGCTCTCTTCTTGCAAGCAAGAGAACACTCTAAACTAGATGAAACAAGTATCGCTGAAGGATTAATCCAAAAAGGGTTAAAAATTTGTACGGAATTAAATAATGAAGAATATATATATCATTTTAAAATTCTAAACGAACTAAATAATAATGTTAGTTCTGAAGAATTAGAAACAATTATCCTTAAAGGAATTACGTTTTTCGACAAAGAATTATTATATAACTACACTCAAGAATACTCAGAAAAATTAGCTGTTAAATTTTATAGTGAAAATAATCACATTAAGGCAAGTGAATATTTTCATAAAGCGTTACAAGCAAAAGAAAAAACGTTTGAGAAAGGGGCATTGAAATGATTAAAAAAATTAGCTCTGTTTTTTTAGGACTATCTGTTTTCGGTATTTTGGCTACTGGTATTCATAATTCATTTACATACCAAGCGGGTCATGCTGATCTTCCTGCACCACAAAGACCTGACCTTGTTCAATCCGTTGACGTAAGTAAAGACTATAACTCAACAATAGCTGAAAAAACACTTTAGAAAACGAAAGACCTTCATTAAGAAGGTCTTTTTTAATAAGCTTATTTAGAATATTTCCCTTTCATATAGGCTTTATTTTCTCATCAACTCCGCAATCCCCTTACTCCCCTCACTATCAACTTTCTCAAGTTCCTCCACAACTAATTTCCGTCTCCCCACAGAATGATTTTGACTTAGCTTTGCTTTTCCTTCTATTTTACTAATCTTAATTTTAAAACCAATTATCCCCTTACTTAATCCCGCCATATAATTCGGATCTACATCATCAAATGAGTAGGCACTCTGTGGATCTTCATATGTATGTACTAACTCTTGAAGAGAATCTATTAATTCCTGTTCTTCTTCAACAATTTCTAATTCACCCTATACATGCACTGCAACGTAATTCCATGTTGGTACTGCATTGTTTGTTTCATACCATGACGGCGATATGTAACTGTGTGGCCCTTGGAATATAGCGAGTACTTGTTGATTCCCACTATCTTTCCACTGTTCATTCGGCCGTGCGAAATGACCATGTAACGTGAGTGTTTCCCTATTTAACAACAACGGCAAATGTGTTGCATATGGTTCCCCGTTATGTTGAGAAAATAATGTCGCAAAGCTATTTTGTTCAATTATTTCGTACTTCATCTCTTCATCTTGTATTGCAAAGTATTTTGGTATATACATAAACTCCCTCTTTTCCACTCTTTTATTTCTCATTATATTTAAGTCTCGTTTCATTCAATAGGGCCAGTTTGTATTTCTTTTACAATAGCAGCTTTCTATCCAAAAAGAACAGGCGGCATATACTCCATGCCGCCTTAGTTTATTTCTTCTAATATATTTGTAATAAATTTCGTCTTACCTTCACTGTAGCTCGTTCTACTTTTTGATTCTCTTGCTAACTCGTCCTTTAAACGACCATATTCACCAGCAACATCTTCATGTTCACGAAGGTAATCCCGAAACGCTATATGTTTTCTTAACTCTTCACTATTTTTATCACAAACATATAAATGATGTTCCATCCAAACTGTACTTTCTTCACTCCACGGAACGAAAGCGTCCTTTCTGCCAAACGCCTCTCTCCCTTTGTAACTCCATTCTGCCTGATGATAGTATACTATCGTTTCAAGTTTTTTTACTATTTCAGGAAAGATTTCATAATCTTCTATTACAATATCAATATCTAATATTGGTTTTGCTGCAAGCCCTTTAATAGATGTACTCCCAACATGTTCAATGGATAAAATGCTGTCTTCCATTACATCGTTAATGAGAGTTTGTAGCTTATTAAATTCACTTTCCCATTTGATGTTATATTCTTCGATAGTAATTCTTTGTTTCAATGTATCCCTCTCCTCAAAAGCAACTATAACCTCTGAATATGAGTATCCTTAAAATCTGTCTCATATTTCAATCCATATCCAAACATTCGATCCATTCCAATATGTGCTGTCCATATTAATCCAATCATTATAACCGTATCTATCTTAAAATAAACTCCTATGATAGCTATTATTATCGATATAATATATGTGTGACATATATTATAAATTTTAGCACCTACATGATTATTTATACCATACGCTAACATTGATAAATCCGGAGCTAAAAGGAACAGAAAAAATATTATCCAACTAAATTCATATACTGAATACGCATAAATCGCAGCTATGAAAACAACTAGCCCTTCAAAATGTACAATGCGTTTTTGCATTCTTTATCATTCCTATTTTTCTATATTTACCGATAAAGTTTCATCACTGAAAGTATCCTTTGCATTTTTTGACCAGATGGTTGCTAAAATCGGTCCTGCAATGTTATGCCATACTGCTGCTAATACACTTGGAAGCGCAGCTGCTGGTCCAAAATGTGCTGTTGCTAAGGCAACACCTAGGCCTGAATTTTGCATTCCTACTTCTATTGAAATAGCTCTTCTTGTCCCTTCATCTAGTCCAAGTACGAATGCTGTTATATATCCGAGTAAAAAACCGAAAGCATTATGGAGCATAACGGCAATAAAGATAAGAAGGCCTGAAGAAGTAATACTACTTACATTTGCTGAAACTACCGCTGAAACAATAATGATAATTGCTAAAACTGATATGAAAGGGATAACGGTCATTCCTTTCGTAACAGTTTTCGGGAAAAACTTCTTCACTACTAATCCTAAAATAATAGGTATGATAATGACTTGTACGATAGAAAGAAACATAGACATAGGATTAACCGGCATCCATTGTCCTGCAAGCAATAGTAAAATAAGAGGTGTAGCAATTGGTGCTAGTAACGTTGATAATGATGTCATTGCAATAGACAACGCTAAGTTCCCTTTTGCTAAATAAACCATAACATTTGATGCAGTGCCACCCGGTACTGAACCGAGTAACACTAATCCAGCTGCTAATTCGGCTGGCAGATTCATAACGTAGGCTAGTACGTATGCGACAAGTGGCATAATAATAAACTGGGCACATACACCGATAATAACTGGCAATGGTTTTGTAGCAATGATTTTAAAATCAACAGCCTTTAACGTTAATCCCATCCCAAACATAACAACCCCAAGTAAAATCGTTATGTAACTAGTTAACCCTAGAAATGGAGCAGGAATAAAATACGCAATAGCTGCAATACAAATAACCCAAAATGCAAAATACTTTCCAGCTATATTACTTATCGCTTCTAGTACTTTCACCCAATCAGCCCCTATCCTTTAACTGAAAAACTTTATTCGGATTCAAAATATTTTGCGGGTCAAGAGCTTTCTTTATTTTCTCCATTACGAGTAATGCCGCCCCATGTTCTTCTTCTTGATACTTCCGCTTTCCGATTCCAACGCCATGTTCTCCCGTACACGTTCCCCCTCGTTTAAGAGCATATAAAACGATACTTTCATTTATTTCGTCTGCCTTTTCCACTTCTTCTTTATCGTTAGGATCAACCATTAAAAGCACATGGAAATTCCCATCTCCTACATGACCAAGAATACCACCAACAAGACCAACCTTATCTAATGTCTCTCTCGCATGTTGAATTGCCCCAGCCAATTCTGAAATTGGTACACATACGTCTGTACTCATAAGCTTTTTACCAGGATAGCTATGGACGTAAGCGTATGCTAGATTATGCCGCGCATCCCATAATTTATTTCTCGCTGCCGTTTCCGTCTCAAAAGCAACTTCTTTACATTTATGATCAAAAACAATTTCTTTCGTAAACTCAATATCTTGCTTTAGCCCTGCTTCATTACCATGAAACTCTAAAAACAGCGTAGGCTCTTCTCTGTAACTTGTTTCACTATAATGATTGACTTGTTTCATAGATAGTTCATCAACGAGTTCAATTCTCGCAATCGGAATACCCGCTTGTAATATGTTAATAACAGCTTCTACTGCATCATTTATAGCCGGAAACGATGCTCTCGCGGCCATAACATGTTCTGGTATACCGTATACTTTTAGTGTTAATTCCGTAAAACATCCAAGCGTCCCTTCTGACCCTACGAAAACACCGTTTAAATGGTAACCTGATGATGACTTCGCCGCTAAATTCCCAGTATGTATTACTTCTCCATCAGCAAGAACGACTTCTAAATCACGAACTTGATCACGCATTACTCCATACTTAACCGCTGTCGTTCCGCTTGCATTTGTAGCAGCCATTCCACCTAACGTTGCATCTGCTCCTGGATCCACACTAAAAAACAATCCATACTTTTTCAATTCTTTATTAAGCTGAGAGCGAGTCACTCCTGGTTGTACTCTCACTAGAAAATCTTTCTCTCTTATTTCAAGAATTTTGTTCATTAACGAAAAATCAACTGTAATCCCTTTTTCATAAGGAATTACGTGTCCCTCTAAACTGGACCCTACTCCAAACGGAACGACAGCTGTTCCGTGCTGACTCGCTACTTTCATTATCGCGCTAACTTCTTCGGTCGTTTTCGGAAAAACTACTACATCAGGTAAACTACTAGCATGATAAGATTCATCTTTACTATGTAACTCTCTTACTGTCGTATTGATTACTACTCGATCTTCAGGAATTACGTTTTTTAATTCATTTACTAAACGCTCTACTGTTATTTCCATCGTACACTCTCCTACTCTCTATAAATTTGAATTACAAAATATGTTAAGTGTTTTATACATAATAATCCGAAAAATTAAATAATTCAAGTTTTACATAAATGAAATTCGTTTCCTACTATCCAATAAACAAAAAGAACTTGCAATTAATTGAATATAGATTAAATAGTATAATAAAATAAAACCAGACCTTATATTTAGAGTTTTTGAGTTTGATTATATATAATCAAACTTTTTGTTTGTATGGGGTAGCACAAATAAAACGCGAATTTCGTACGCTAAGGATATCCAATATAAAAAATCCCAATCTCTCAGTGATATACATAAGAAATTGGGATTTAATTATTTAACAATTGCACTCAACTGTTAAATAATATCTATTTTTTCATACGCTTTACAAACCTATAACCTGTTATCTCGTAACCAAGGAATTTATATAGTTCGTGTGCCTTTATCCTCTGTTCACTTTTTCCACTTAGAAGATAAATAAAATTAGAACCCCTTTTCAAAGACCATTCTTCCACATATTTAATCAATGCTTTCGCAATACCTTGACCACGATATTCTTTCTTTGTAACTAGCGATGTTATTTGAATCTTTTCATCATTGTTTGTGTACGTTGTATGAATTGTTATTCCTATCATCCCTACTAAGTTATTATCATTTATTGCAACAAAGGTGTAGTAATTTGGATTGGATTCGATACGTTGCATTCTTACTTTCATTTCATCTAATGAACTGGGATAACCTAAATCTGGCATTAAATCTGTAAATTGTTTGATGTCATCAGAATTATATTTTCTTATCTCCACTAAGGAACCCCCCACATTTTTTCTCTAATTATATCATCTTTAATATTACAATATTTGTCTTAACGTACAGAATCCGCGTTATGTTGGTGTACCCCATGCCCATCACCTTAAGAATTTAGAACTTCCCCAAAAAATTATGAGTTTTTTGTTACAAGTTATCACAAAATTTTCGTTTTTTTGGTAGTTTTATTTTCTTAGCTTGATTACGATGAGCGGCACCCCATAAAGGCCCCTAATACATAATTGATGTTCTGCCATTTGTAGAAAACAATTCACTTATACCATTTTAACAAGAAGAAATATCTCGTCCATGTTGTAATATTGGCTTACGTTAAGCTTGTGAAAAAAACATATTCATGTATAATACAATTGATGTATGATACATTAGTTGTAGGAGGGGGACCTTTTTGAAAAGAGAAGATGCCTTAAAACTAAGAACAGATATTAAGAAAATGATTGTAATAACTGGGGTTTTTGAATCTCAAAATTTGCCCAATGGACCATTTGAAAAACCTTTACCAACTTCTCAAATGATGGCGTTAGAAGAACTAGAGGTGGAAAAATTAACAGTTTGGCAACTATCCAATAAACTTAGATTAGAGACTTCAACTGTAAGTAGATTGGTAGATAAGTTAGTAAAAAAGGGGCTTATTTATCGTGAAGTAAATGAAAAAAATAGAAGAGAACTTTTTCTGCACCTCACAGAAAAAGGTCACATAACTGTTAATTGCTTAAGAGAGCAATCCATTACATTTTATCAAAGTATTCTCAATAATTTATCAGAGTCAGAACAAAAAATAGTTGTGGATGGTTTTGAATTATTTATTGATTCTATTTCTAAGTCTTTTGATTAGAATGAGGTAAATCATAACATTTGGAGGATAAAATGAGTTTGCATTTTGAACGTCCTATTATTGAATTAAAAGAGAAATTTGATGAATTAAAGAAAATTATGAAAGAAAATAATGTAGATTTATCTTCAGAAATTCATGAATTAGAAAAACGTTTAAATAAAATGCAAGATAAAATTTATTCTAATATTACACCTTTTCAACGAGTTCAAATTGCAAGGCTACGTAACCGGCCCACGACATTGGACTATATACCTTTATTGTTTACAAACTTTCTCGAACTTCATGGTGATCGATTATATGGTGATGATAAAGCAATGATAGGTGGTATTGCAAAATTTAAAGGAATGCCCGTTACGGTTATTGGTCATCAAAGAGGTAGAAATACAAAGGAAAGTATAGAAAGAAATTTTGGAATGGCACATCCAGAAGGTTATAGAAAAGCGCTAAGACTTATGAAACAAGCTGATAAATTTAATCGCCCTATTATTACATTTATTGATACAATAGGCGCCTATCCAGGGATAGGGTCTGAAGAACGTGGAATTTCTGAAGCGATAGCTCGAAATCTATTTGAAATGACTACACTTAAAGTGCCAATTGTTTGTATTGTAATTGGAGAGGCATCAAGTGGTGGGGCTCTTGGCATTAGTGTCGGTAACCATATCCATATGTTAGAGTATTCATGGTACTCGGTAATTTCGCCAGAAGGAGCAGCATCTATCCTATGGAAGGACGCTAAGTATGCTCCAGAAGCTGCTGAACATATGAAAATTTCAGCAAAAGATTTAAAACATTTAGGAATTATTGATGAAATCATCCCTGAAATTAAAGGTGGAGCACAAAATGATATAAAATCACAGGCAAAAATGATTGAATCTGTAATCGAATCATCTCTAAAAAAATTGATACCATTATCCTCGGAAGAGCTTATACAACAGCGATATGAAAAGTATAGACAAATAGAGAATTATAAATGAAAGTATTTAAAGTCCATATTACATTTCGGAGGATTCTCGCGAAAAAAATTCTAAATATTTTGTAAGCAACCTCTTAAACCGGGATATGCTGACACTATTACTCTACAAAAGATGTGTGATCGGTATGGAAAAGGAAAATTTGTTCAAATGGAAGCATTATCACATGCCCATCAACTTAAGAAATTGATTGTTCCCCAAAACGAAAAAATGAGCTAAATTCTCATAAATAACTGTAAAAAGGTGAAAATTTCGGTATGGGGGGGTATCTCAAAACTTAGGTTGATGGCAATGTGGCGTGACCCCTGTATGTAAAAATACATCCATTAAATCAATCTTTTTTGAGATAATGGATGTATTTTTTTATTTTTCATTTACCTACATTTTGATTATTATATTACATATAATACCGTAGATATTTAAATGTAACTACAATAAAAAAGGCACTACATCATTAAAATGTAATACCTTTTTAGTAGTTTGCTTATAAATATTTTACCCTAGATAACAATTATGGCAAGTTCTTTTCTATAAAGTGAAACTTTAATCAGTAGGAGTTTCATCCCCCACTGATTATTAGTTGAACCAATCGGGCTTTTACGGGCAGTCCGACCCCTACCTAACTTCTTTGCTTTCGTTGAAATATGAGATGGGGGTCTTACTGCCCGTTAATGCGGGATAAAACTATATTTTAAACGACTTCTTTATTAACAACATAAACCAAATTAAAGTAACTGCCATCAACGAATGAGAAAAACCAACAATATAAGTTAACCCTTTAAAGTCCGCTCCATTTAACTGAAGAAGCCCTCTTGCTGCTAGCGAACCTAACATTAAAATTAATGCGATATTATGTACAACAAACCACTTATTAAAACTTTTCGCTTCATGAAACGCGAATACTTTTGCTAATCCTAAAGCAATTAAAAAGAAGAAAAAGCCGAGTACAAGTGTATGTGTATGTAAAAGGTTTAACAAAGTAGATCCTACAATCCCTTTATACTTTCCATACTCCCTAGCGAAAATCCCTGATAATAAACCGATAATCAAATACGTAAACGATGCATTATATAATTTCTTCATTATGTACCTCCTTGAGTAGAATGTGTAGTGTGTCATATTTAGTAATAATGATAGTTATATAGTAAAAACTCCTAGTCACCTAGGAGTCATTGTATAAGCATCTCACTCTTTACAATCAATTCTAATTATAAAATATCCCTTTATACAAAACAAACGAACTTTATGTGAACAATCAGGACTCTATTAAAATATGTTGCGATTTTGTATTACACAATCCATACTAATGATTATAAATGTTAAAGGTGGTGCATTGGATTGATAGTTCTTGAAACTGAACGCCTCGTTCTTCGCTGGTTTGATATAAAAGATGCT